>NZ_ALNM01000045.1:0-28625 GCF_000292955.1 Selenomonas sp. CM52 | reverse complement strand
AGCGCGCAGCTGATTGGATAACAGTTCGTATGCGAAAACGTCCCAAGAACACGAGCTGTAAGCGAAGTGTGATTGGCTGACGTTGACCGCTGCTGCAAAGAATGCGGAGGATTCCGCTCTTATATACTCCTTTGGCGAAGGCTCAGCTTTGTTTTTCTTGCGCTGTGATACATCGTCAACCACAATATATAGAGGAAGGGAAACTGCTAATGATCAAGAACATCCAGAAGCGTACGGGGCAGATCGTGCCGTTTGATGCCGAGAAGATCACCGACGCCATCCGCAAGGCGAATCTTGAGTCCATCGACGAGACATTTTCGCAGCATCAGCTTGAAAAGCTCACGAAGAGCGTCATCCACCGCATCGAAGGGGAGGAAACGCCTGCCGTCGAGTTCATTCAGGATGCTGTGGAAAAGGTGCTCATCAAGAACAACTTCGCCTCGACGGCGAAAGCGTACATCCTCTATCGCGCGGAACATGCGAAGATCCGTGACGCCGAGGGCGACCTCATGGACATCTACAATGAGCTGACCTTCAAGCGTGCCAAGGACGCCGACATCAAGCGCGAGAATGCGAACATCGACGCCGATACGGCGATGGGCACGATGCTCAAATATGGTTCAGAAGGGTCGAAGTACTTCATCGACCATCACATCCTGCCCAAAGACATCGCAGCGGCGCACATCGACGGCGACATCCATATCCATGACAAGGATTTCTACATGCTGACGGAGACGTGCTGCCAGATCGACCTTTTGAAGCTCTTCAAGGACGGTTTCTCGACGGGGCACGGCTACCTGCGCGAACCGAACGACATCCGCTCCTACGCGGCGCTCGGCTGCATCGCCATCCAGGCGAACCAAAACGAGATGCACGGCGGACAGGCGATCCCGAACTTCGACTATTCTATGGCGCCGGGCGTACGGAAGACCTTCCGCAAGCTCTACTTCAAGGAGATTGCGAACTTCTTCGCCATCACGCTCGGCATGAAGCAGGACGACGCGAAGCTCTTGGCCAAGGAGATTCGCCGCTCGCTGCTGCCCTTGGGCATCACGATCGGCGGCGCGGACGTCTACAAGGCGGCGCTCGTCGACTTCTTGCCCGCGCATCAGAAGGCGTGCGGCTACGAGGAAATTTCCGAAAAGCTCGCGGCGCGCGCGCATGACTACGCCTACGGGGCGGCGCTCGACGCGACGGACAATGCGACCTTCCAGGCGATGGAGGCACTCATTCACAACCTCAACACGATGAACTCGCGCGCGGGCGCACAGGTGCCCTTCAGCTCGATCAACTACGGCACGGACACGTCGCCCGAAGGCCGCATGGTCATGAAGAACCTCCTGCTCGCGACGCAGGAAGGACTCGGCAACGGCGAGACACCGATCTTCCCCGTGCAGATCTTCAAGGTCAAGGAGGGCGTGAACTACAACGAGGGCGATCCGAACTACGACCTCTTCCGCCTCGCGATGGAGACGTCGGCGAAGCGCCTGTTTCCGAATTTCAGCTTCCTCGACGCGCCGTTCAACCTCCAATATTACAAGCCCGGCGACTACAACACGGAGGTCGCCTACATGGGCTGCCGCACGCGCGTCATGGGCAACGTGCACGATCCCGAGCGCGAAGTCACATGCGGGCGCGGCAACCTCTCGTTCACGAGCATCAACCTGCCGCGCCTCGCGCTGCTCGCCAAGGGCGATCTCGATGTCTTCTACCGCGAGCTGGACAGCCTCACGGAGCTTGTCATCCGCCAGCTTCTGCATCGCTTCAAGATCCAGTGCGCGAAAAAGGGCAGGAACTATCCGTTCCTCATGGGACAGCGCGTGTGGATCGACTCGGAGAAGATCGGTCCCGACGATGAGATCGCCGAGGTCTTGAAACACGGCACGCTCTCGATGGGCTTCATCGGTCTCGCTGAGTGCCTGAAAGCGCTCATCGGCAAGCATCATGGCGAGTCGGAGGAAGCGCAGGCCCTAGGACTCGCCATCGTCGGGCACATGCGCCGCCGCATGGACGAGGAGGCGAAGCGCACGGGTCTGAACTTCACGCTGCTTGCAACGCCTGCCGAGGGATTGTCGGGCCGCTTCGTGCGCCTCGACCGCAAGAAGTTCGGTGAAATCGAGGGCGTCACGGATCGTGACTACTATACGAACAGTTTCCACGTGCCCGTCTACTGCCCGATCGAAGCGGCGAAGAAAATCCGCCTTGAAGCGCCGTACCATGCGCTGACGAATGCCGGACACATCAGCTACATCGAGATGGACGGCGATCCGTCGAAGAACCTCCAGGCCTTCGAAGCGATCGTGCGCTACATGCACGATGCGGGCATCGGCTACGGCTCGGTCAACCATCCCGTCGACCGCGACCCCGTCTGCGGCTACAATGGTATCATCGACAACATCTGCCCGCGCTGCGGCAGAAAGGAGAACGGCCGCCCCTTCGAGCGCATCCGGCGCATCACGGGGTATCTCGTCGGCACGATCGACCGTTGGAACAACGCGAAGCGTGCCGAAGAGCATGACCGCGTCAAGCATGGCATCGGTTAAGCTCGCAGGAACGGTATCGGATTCCATCGTTGACGGGGCGGGAATCCGCTATACGATCTTCACGCAGGGCTGCCCGCACCATTGCCCGGGCTGCCAGAATCCCAAGACGCACGACTTCTCGGGCGGCTTGGAGATGGATACGAAGACGATCCTTAAGGACGTGATCGGCAATCCTCTGCTGACGGGCGTGACGCTCTCGGGCGGCGAACCATTCTGCCAGGCCGCGCCGCTCGCTTCCCTCGCACATGAGGTGCACGCGCACGGCATGGACGTCTGGGCGTATACGGGCTATACGCTCGAAGACCTGCAGCAAAAGAAGGCGTGCGAGGTGGATGCACTGCTTGATGAGGTCGACGTCCTCGTGGACGGCGCATACGAAGAGTCGGAGCGTGACCTCACGCTCGCCTTTCGCGGCAGCCGCAACCAGCGCGTGATCGACATGAAGAAGACGCGTGAAACAGGGGAAATTATCCTCTGGAAGGACGCATAAATGGTATCAGGGAATAAAAAAGAGAGCCTTGCGGCTCTCTTTTTTATTCCCTGATACCAAACGGTTTTCCTCCGTGCGCGAAATTTAGGAAGCGCTGATAAAATGAGGTCGCCCAGATTTGCACAGATGCGCTGTATCTATCGAGGAGACAAACCACAGGCGTAGCGGTGCTACGTCGAGGATTTGTCGACGACGAGAGGACAGCGCAGATGTGCGAAGATGGGTGGCTGAATTTATCAGGGATTCCTTTATTTCCTCTCGGCGATATAGAGGACGCCATCGGGCTGCTCCCATGTACCGAATGGTTCGCCCGGTCGAAGGGGCAGCGCCTTTCCCTTGGGCAGAAGCTCCCCTTCGGGCGTGCGCAGGGAGGAAAGGCCGCTGTTCACGAGATGCCATGCGCCGTTTTGGCGCGTGATATAGGCTTTGACCTCGCGGTCGTGCGCCTTCTCGTCGGGGAAGACGTTTTCCGTGAAGTGCCAAGAGAAGAGCGGCAGACCGTCGTAGACATTGACAAGTCCCGCTTTCAGCCATTGGCCGGCCTTGCCGCGCACGCGCCGCAGACGCTTGAGGTGCAGCACGCGGCGCTCGGGCACGGCGGTGCCGCAGAAGGGGCAGCGCGGTGCCGCGGTGTCGTGCAGGATAAAGAATTTCTCGGGGCAGTGCGGATTCGCGCACGGCTGCAGGAGATCCCACGTCTTGACGAGCGCCTTTTCCCACTCGAATGCCGTGGGACGCGCCTCCGGCTCGTGCAGGCCGTCGACGAAGGCGCGCAGGAAGAGCTTTTCGAGGTACGGCCCGAGATCATGGATCGTGACCTTGAGATCGTCCGGGCGGTTGGAATGATCGGTCGGATGTTCGGCGAAGAGCGCCTTTTCCCCGTAGATCAGGAAGTCGGCTTCCTCGGCGGGCAGGTCGTAGTTCTTCGGCCCTTCGAGCGGATGACGCTTGAGCAGGTATTGATAGAGAAGCACGGGCAGCGCGAAGAGGTCGGTCAGAAGGCTGGGGATGACGCGGCGCGCATCGCCTGGCGGAAGATCCATCGAGGCGAGCACCTCAGGCGCGATGTAGCCCTTCGTGCCCGCAACCTCGGGCGGATACAGGCCAGGAACGACGAGCGAGTCGATGTCGATGACGACGCAGCTGCCGCTCTTGGGATCGACGAGGACGTTGTTGCACGAGAGGTCGGAATGCGCGAGTCCCGCTTGGTGCATACGGCGCACGGCGCGTGCGAGCGCGATGGAGAGGCGCAGCATCATCTGGAAGTTGCCAAGCTCCGCCTTTTCGAGATACTTGCGCACGCGGTTCGTGAACCAGCTGCCCTTCTTGTCCTTGCCCGCGAGGTCGAGCTGGCGCGAGGCGTCGCGCCCGAAGAAGAAGTTCTTCGGATAGGCGGGGCAGACGATGCCGAACTCAGGCTTCGTGACGATCGCCGTCGGCCAGCAGAAGAGATCGGCAAAGTAGGTCGCCGCCTCCACCGTATTGCCGCGTGCGCCGCCCTTCGTCTCGGCAAGCGTCGGGTTGTAGCGCCCGATGATCGCCGTCAGCCGATCGACGAGCGCTTCGTCGACTGCGTCAGGATCCAGGAAGAACTGCACGACGTAGGACTTGTCGGGCGCGAAGTAGGTGTATTTCATGCCGCCCTGCGGCGGGTTTTCCGTGATGACGTAGGGAATCTTCCTGCCGTCCGCGAGGACGGCTTGTGCGAGCCTCGGCCTAGACATGCGGAGGCTCCTTCCATGTGAGCAGCGCGAGCGTGCGGTCGTCGAAGGAGGCGCGCGTCACATAGTTGTCGAGCCAGATTTTCAGCCGCTCCGCGTGCGAGGCGACGCCCTTGAGGCTCGTATCTTCGGCAGCGAGCGCGAGCACATGCGCGTTCTGCCACAAGCATTCTTCCGTCGTGGGGATTTCGCGGCACATGTGGCTCGCATACTGCAGCGCGATATGCTGCTCCTTGTCGTTGACCCACGGGAAGGTGGTGGGCTGCGGCAGGCTGCGCAGAAACTCAACCTCGGCGCGCGTGAACGTGGCCGTTCCCTGCGCACCCGGCACGATACCGTTCGCCACTAGGTCTAGATAGAGGCGGTGCATTTCCTGCTCATTGAAGTAGTCGTCCGCCACACCGTCCGTCATCGTGAGGATGAGATCGTAAGCGCCTCGCGTGACGAGCGTGCGCCTCTGCAGGCTGGCGATGTCCGCCATGGCCTCGCTCGTCAGAAAATCCGTCTCGCCCGAGAAGTCGCCGCTGTCGGGCTTGCCGAGGAGCTTGACTGCCTTGCCGTAAGGCGCATGCGTGTTGATGGCACAGGTTATGCCGTCGCCGACTTGGCATGAGAGCACGAGGACTTCTCCTAGCTCGGGGACGGGCACGGCGACGGTCACGAGAAGCGTCGTCGCGAAGTCGGAGAGAGCGAGGTCGCGCCCGAGATGCTTCGTGTACGCCTCTTGGCCGCATCGCTCATGGAAAGCCGCGAGGACGGCGCGGCGAGCATCGAGCACGCCCGCGTGAAGCGCTGCGCCGAGCTTGGCGCACGCCTCGCCGAACGCCGCATCGCTCATAGGAAGCGCGAAGGCGGCGCGATTTTTGGCGTTCGCCGCATCGAGGGTACGAAGCTGCTCGTAGATCGAGCCGACGGCGGCCTCGCTCGCCGCACGCGCACCGACACGCGAGAAGCGCTTCGAGCCTGCGCCATCGGAAACGGCAAGAACGGCGATGTCGCCGACGGCAGCTACAGCGAACCAATCGTCGCAGTTCGTCGCCTCGTGCTTGTGCTTCTTGCCGCGCACACGCGCCGCGACGAATTCTGCCATGCCGATGCGCTTCTCCTCGGTCTTGTACTCGGGCGCGGCATCCGGCTCATCCTGCGGTACGGGATGATACTGCCAGAGCGATGCCGTATGTGCGAGAACCGCCTCATCGCTCAGGGCGAGAGAAGCATCGTCCGCATCGTCCGCTTCGGCCACTGCATCCGCAGGGGCAGCGGCAGCGTTCGATGCGGGCGGCTCGCTCGTTGGCTTGGATGGCGCAGCGCCCGATGCAGGCGGCTCGCTGTCCGGCGCGAATGGTATGGCAATCCATTCGGACGGCTGCTTCGGCAATTCTGCCTGTGCGGCGATTGGTTCGAGCGTCGTGCCCATTGGTTCGGGCAGCACATCGCTCGATGCAGGAGGCTCATTCATTGGTTCGGGCAGCGCATCGCTCGATGCAGGCGGCTCGCCTGTTGGCTCAGGCGTAGTCGGCTTCTCCATCGGTTCGGGTGTAGTCGGCTCCTTCATCGGTTCGAGCGGAGTCACGCTCGCCTCGGGCAGTTCCTCCCTTGGCTCGGGCGGCGCGGCAGCCGCATGTTTTTCAAGACGAACCTTGCCCAGTTCCACTTCAGCCGATGTTTCGTTTTCCGTCAAGACACATCACCCCTTTCCTCTTCATGACCTCTCGTCCCTGCGCGTCAGGGGACGACCGTGAAGCCCTTCGGCGGCGGCGGCAGCTCGATGGCCGCGCCGGGCTTCGCGTCGAGGCTCTTCGACGACATCTTGATCGAGCCGGAAACCCATGCGAAGAACTTCGCCATATCGCCGGCCGACAGGCTGTTCATCATCAGCACGTTATCCGTAAGCTGCTTCAAATAGCTCGTATCGGCATCGGCGCCCGCCGCGCACGCGATGATATTACCGAGCTTCAGAGATTTGATTTCAGCCGCCGCCTGTCGGAAATCTTCCAGATCGGTCGGACTGCCGTCCGTCAGCAGAAAGACGAGAGGCCGCCAGTCGCCCTTCTGCGTCTCGGTGTTCTTGCGCACCTCCGTGCGCACGCACTCGGCGAGGAGCTTCAGAGCGCCGCCCATGAGCGTGCAGCCCTCGGCCTCAAGGCGCGGCTCCTTGAAGAGCATGAGCTCCGTGAGCTTCGTCGTCTGCCGCACTTGGCTCGCGAACGTGATGACGGAAAGATACGCCGTCTCAAGCGCCTGCGGGTCGCCGCGAAGCTCCGACAAAAGCGCCTTGATCCCCTGGCGCACGGCCTCGATCGGCTCGCCCATCATCGATCCCGAGCAATCCAAAAGCAAATACACCGGCAGTCTGCGTCCAACATCCGCCATGAAAAGCACCTCCCAGAATCCTTCCGCACGCAAAAAGCGGCGGAAACCATAGTCCGAGGCAGTACGCCTCGAAGCCTGCTGTCATACATCTTTAGGAAACGCTGATAAAATGAAGTTGCCCAGATTTGCACAGATACGCTGTTCCTATCTAGGAGACAAACCGCAGGCGTAGCAGTGGCTACGTCGAGGATTTGTCGACGACGAGAGGACAGTGTAGATGTGTGAAGATGGGTAGCTGAATTTATCAGTGCTTCCTCTATTCTAACCACGAAAGCGCAGGAGGTCAAGCCGACGGCGTCGAGCGATTTTCGCGAAGAAAGAAGAGCGCCCGGCAGATGCGGGGCGCTCTTTCAAGAAGTGGACATTCGGATCGTTTGTCTTTGGCAGACTAGCGGCGGATAAAATGTAGGAAGATCTTGCCGCATCAAGGTGTCTGTCCATGCAGATTGTCCGGATATTCGACACCGCGTGTTTTTTTGTAGACGATCTTGAACATGTAGTAGGGATAGGCATGGTAATCGTCGATGTATCCCGTATAGCCGTGGCTCTGTATGTAGCGAGAGATCTCATCGTAATCGAACGCGGGCATGGAAAGCCATCGCCCTTGAGCGGAGTAGAACTGAGGATTTGAGCCGCCGTCTTTCGATTGGCGGTATTGCCGAATTCTATACTCACGGAAAGAGCCGTCGGCATCACGATAATAAGCGACATAGCCCGTTGCATACGTGTAGTAATCTGGATCTTCGGCACTGAAGGTGCATGAGCTGAGATCCACATATTCACGATAGTTGGCGTGATAATACGAAACAGGATAGTTGGGATCGTCGTCAAGATACTGCAGGGAAGCAGATGCCGCGTGCGGCTGGACGAGGAAGAAGAGCGCAAAAGCCGCTGCAGTGAGGAATGTGTGGAAAAATCGTTTCATGATGGATGCCTCCTTGGTTTAAGGTTGTCGTTTGGCCTATGTGATTATCATTTCGCGCTGGATGTTTGGTTTCCTGCTGCTTCAATATATATGTTATAATAGGAGGCATCGAAAATGACAACGAAAAAGAGCTGTACGGCAGCGAGCAGAGTCGCAGCGGATGTCGTTTTCAGTAAAGCTATGGACGATTCATCAGCCAGAAGATCTATCGTTTCCCGTTGAAAAATATTTCGTGGCTGGATGCAATATTCTACTTACTGTCGTATAGGAAAAGACATGTAATATGCAGCATTAAAGGGGTGGTCAGCCATGGAAAGCAAAATTGCAGAACTCATTCACTTGAAAACGCAGCCCGTAGTCGTGCTTTATGCGGATGCGGCGTCTAAAAATGCCATGCAGTTCAAGGAAGGCGTATGGGGCTGCTCGGTCGCCTTGCTTGTTGCGGCAAGCAAGGGAAGGACGGCCGCGTTCGCCGAAAAGACGACCGTCTGTCTTGGCGCGAAAACTGGGCTGGGCTTTCAGGATTACCCGCACGGTTGGATCGAATACTTCCTCTCGACGGGCGGCGAACAGATCGGCAGAGAAGGCGAGTTCTACAAGAAAACACCGGAACTGGCGCGGGACTTCATCGAGAACATTAAGCGTCATGACGGCAAGCCCTATGTCGTCTGCAAGCCCCTGCGCGATGTCCTGCCCGATGAACGCCCCCTTGCGGTGATCTTCTTCGTGAATGCCGATCAGCTCTCAGCGCTTGCCACGCTCGCGAACTACGATAAGAGGACGCAGGACAACGTCAAGCTGCTCTTCGGTGCGGGCTGTGCACAGGCGGTGCTCTATCCCGTGACAGAAGAGCAGGAGGGCGGCACAAATTGTTTCATCGGGCTGACCGATCCTTCGGCCAGGAAATGCATTCCGAAGGATGTGTTGTCCTTTGGCATACCGTACAGCCGCTTTCTGGAAATGGAGCGCGAAGCGGAAGGAAGCTTCCTCACGAAAGAAACGTGGCAAAAGATTGCGGTGCGCCTCGATGGATGAGGAGTCTTGAGGAGAGGAGTCGGATAATCCGTATGACAGCAGAGGAAAAGCGCAAGGCGGAGATGGCGACGGTCAAGAAAATGCTCGAAATCTACTGCCGCGCGCATCATGGCAACAATTTGAGCCTTTGCGAAGAATGTGAAGCGCTGCTCGACTATGCCCGTGCGCGCGTCGAGCGCTGCCCGCACATGGAGACGAAGACGTTTTGCAGTGCGTGTCAGACGCACTGCTACGCGCCCAAGATGCGCGAAAAAATCCGCGAAGCCATGCGCTACAGCGGCCCGCGCATGCTGCTCCACGCGCCCGTCATGGCGCTTCGGCACATGTGGATCGAGTGGCGGGAGAAGCGGCGCTGAAGGCAGGATCGGCAAAAGATTTTTTACAGCGGATGTGCATTTTTTTGTACATCCGCTGTGTTATACTGTTTGCAAAGGGAGGAGAAACGAGATTGAAGGATGTGCTGCTGCACATGTGCAGGACTTACGGACTTTGAAGAGACTCCCAGACAGCGACTTGCTCCATTTGTTCCTTGACAACTTCATAGAGGAATCATCAGCAGGAAAAGTTTTGAAGCAAAGGAGTGAGAACGATGCTGTTTTATGAATTTCAGGTAAAATGCAATCTGACAAAAGCGATTCAGGCCGCTTCAAGCGAAGACTCCCGTGATCCGAACAAACATCTTTCCATCTTTAACTCGCACCGCAAGCGGGAACGTTGGCTCTCCGACCTGAATGATGCGCTCAGGGAAGTGTGCGCGGACGCAATGGTTCTGCTCTTCATCGACCGCATCCTTCCAAACGGCTTTCATATGTGCGCCGCCTTAAATCAGATGAAAGCGATGACCGCAGGGCAGCTCGGTAAGAAACTCGCTCCCCTGCTCGCCGAAACGTGCGATGTGCAGGAAATCGCCATCCACGGTCTGCGCGAGGTTACACGCGAACAGTTTGTGCATCGCTTCGAAGTCTGTGACAAAAAGAATTATATCAATATCTGCAATCCCTTCTATGAGATGAACCTCAACTATGCAGACAGTTCGGCTTTCCAACTGACGGAGGAAATCCTTCGGAGCAGGCCGCGCCTCTCGCATGCACAGGCGAACCTTGAAGCGGAAAGTCTGCTGGCAGACAACAGCTTTTTGGCAGAACTGGCGCGAATCTATGCCGAAGAGAACGAGCGCAGGATGTTTTACGGACATCCCGTGCATTACCATATCGCAGCGGGAAATTCGGAGGCGGCGATGGCGATGACGCGCCTTCTCGCGCGTGCGCTCCACGCCAACAAGCGCCTTGTGGGGCAAAGAATCAACCGCATTCATAGCATTAAAGACACCTGTTTCGAGGAGGAGGATCTCGAACATCTTCTGCACCATGCGAAGGGAGGGGCCGTCGTCATTGAAATGTGTGGCTGCAGCGAAGAGGAAGAAAACTATGCAGGAAGCTATGAGCGCGTTGTCGAATATTTCGGAAAGATCATCCGCAAATATCAGCGCGACACGCTCTTCATCCTTGTGGAGTTCCATACGCAAACGAGAGCGTTGAAAAAACTTCTGGCCTACCTGCAGGAAGACATCTCTTTCGTACACATCGAAGAGGGCGCGGGCAACCGTGCGCAGGCAGCAGCGTATCTGCAAAAACTCGACACTCAGTCGTCGATGCCCCACTACAGCGTGCGCGAACTGGAGCTGGCGCTCGGCGAGCGGCATACCTTCCGCGCCTCCGACATTCACCAGATTCATGAGAAATTGTATCGGGACGCACTGAAGGCCAAGACCTACCGTGCGTATCAGGACATCGAGTTTTATAAAGAGACGACAGCCAAGAAATCGGAGCAGGATGCAAAGGCCGCGCTGCAGGAGATGGTCGGACTGAAAAGGCAGAAGGAGCTCGTGCGGCAGATCGTCGCTTCGTTCGCCGTGCAGAAACGGCGCACCGAGCTCGACATGGACGCGCAGCGCCCCTCCATGCACATGTGCTTCACGGGCAACCCAGGCAGCGCAAAGACGACGATCGCCCGCTTGCTCGCCGACATCCTGAGCAAGGAGAACCTCCTTGACACGGGACATTTCGTCGAGTGCGGACGCGCCGATCTCGTGGGCAGGTACGTCGGCTGGACGGCGGTGCAGGTCAAAGAAAAATTCCGCGCGGCGCGCGGCGGCATCCTCTTCATCGATGAAGCGTACGCGCTCGTGGACGACCGCTCCGGCAGCTATGGGGACGAGGCAATCAACACCATCGTGCAGGAGATGGAAAACCGCCGCGCGGATGTGATCGTCATCTTCGCCGGCTACCCGAAGAAGATGGAGGCATTCCTCGCCACCAACGAGGGGCTGCGCAGCCGCATCGCGTTTCATGTGGACTTTCCGGACTACACGCCGGCTGAGCTCGCAGAGATTCTGCGACTCATCGCACGGAAAAAGGGCTGCACGCTCGCCGAAGAGATCGTCGCACACTGCCGCAAGCGTTTTGAGGCAGTGTGCAGGCAACCGGACTTCGGCAACGGACGCTTCGTACGAAATGTTTTCGAACAGGCGCTCATGCGTCAAGCGCAGCGACTCTGTACACTTCGCGAGGGTCAAACGCTCGCGAAGGAAGACTTGTGGCAGCTCACCATCGAGGACTTCGATGTTGCGGCTCTGCAGGCCGTTCCCTCCAGCCGTTCCCCTGTGGGATTTTCCGTTTCGTAAGAAAACATATTCTCTATGCCTAAAATCATGGCAGCAACCAAAAAGGAGGCAGCAAAAATGGCAGCAGGAAAGAGCAATACGGCAGCAGGCCGAGCCGTGGCGGGCAGTCATCTCTGGATGCAGCATCTTGTGGAAGTAGGACGCTTCCCCACTCTCGCACGCATGTTTGCAGCGCTGCTTGGCGAGGAGGTGGAGTGGATTGCTCCCCTCCCGCAAAATAACTTCAAGGAGTACAAACTGAATCAAGACGAGGCGATGGCGAAGCTCTTTCCCCATGCGGATAAGGCGTCTCTCTTCGACTTTTGGCCGTCGAACCAGCCGCAGTGGGACGGGATCGCCATCGGCAGGGACAGCGGTGCGCTCTACTTGGTAGAGGCAAAAGCCCATCGCAAGGAGGCTGAGGGACAGAAGCTCGGAGCGACGGCTCAGGAAAGCATAGACAAGATCAAGGATACACTGCGCAAATGGCACGACGCGCACTTCCCGCAGGGGGATTTCTCCTTGTGGACGGACGGGCATTACCAGCTCGCGAACCGTTTGGTCTTCCTCTACGAGATGCGGACGCGCTGCGTGCCGCATCACTTTCCCGATGTGCATCTCGTCCTGCTGAACATCGCCGGCGATCCAACGATGGAGGCACATCGAGCAGAATATCATGGCTATAAAACGACGCAGGAAGGGTGGAAGGATTATTACAGCGACGTTTTCCAAAAGATGCTCGGCACGCCGCAGATTCCGCACGGAACTCGGCTGCTGCAGCTCGACGTGGAGCTTATGGCGCGCTATCAGAAGCTCAAAGACATGGTGACGAAACGCCGTCGGGAATTTGCCGCGCTGATGGACTTCATCGAGCAGCAGACAGCCTATCTCACAGCGCCCGCTTCCACGAGATACCACCTGTGCAAAGAATGCGGCCTCTTGGAACACAGCGTGAACGTCGCCGAAACGATGCTGAAGATGCGCGCGACCATCGCGCCCGAACTTTCCGAGGAGAGCTGCGTCATCGTCGCCCTCCTGCACGACCTCGGCAAGGCGGGATCGCCGGGGAAGCCGCAGTATCTGAAAAACGAGGAGGCGGGCGCACGCTTCCCCTATCGTTGGAACAGGGAGCTCATCTATCTGAGCGTTCCCGTCCGCAGTCTATCGCTCATCCTCCCGCACTTCCCTCTGACGGAGGAAGAGATCCAGGCGATCGTCTATCATGACGGACAGTATGTCCCCGAAAACCACGCAGTTGCTGCCCGTGAGGAGAAGCTGACTCTGCTTCTGCAATATGCGGATAATTGGAGCGGCTTCGTGACGGAAAAAGCCTGAGAGCAGCGCTCGCCTGCACCGCTGCTCAAAACCCATCGACTCTCTGCAAAGCAGAAAGTCGATGGGTTTTTTGAGAAATATTTCGGATATGGATACAACATCCTGCTTGCTGTCGTTCGAGTGGCGCGAGAAGCGGCGCTGATGACAGTTTCTCGCGGTTTGCCGGATGTGGTATAATAAGGGCGAGAATTGAGATTGCAAAGGAGAGATACTATGAAAAAGATTATTATGTTGACGGCATTGATGGCGCTGACGCTTTTCGCGGGCGGCTGCGGCAGCGGGCAGGCAGCGCAGCCGCGCCAGGTGTCGGCGGCTGAGGCGCAGAAGATGATGGCGTCGGAGAAGGACTATATCATCGTCGATGTGCGGACGAAGGGCGAATACGCCACGGGGCATATTCCGAAGGCGATCAACATCCCGAATGAAAGCATAGACAAGACTCCGCCTGCAGAGCTTAAGGACAAGAATCAGCTGATCTTCGTCTACTGCCGCAGCGGCAAGCGCAGCCATGATGCGGCGCAGAAGCTTGCTGCCATGGGCTATGGAAACATCGTCGATTTCGGCGGCATCATGGACTGGCCGGGCGAAGTGGTGACGGATTGAGCGCTCGCGGCGAAAAGGCGAGATGCCGCGCGATTATGTGATTTGAGGAGAACTAAGATACGATGACGATATTGGAAACTGCACGCCGCAAGGCGGAGCAGGGGGAGAGGCTGAGCCTGGCGGACGCCTTGGCGCTCTACGAGGAAAACGACCTTCTTTTTCTCGCGGATGCGGCGCGGCGTGCGAAGGAACGCGCGAGCGGCAGGAGCGTCTTTTTTAATGTGAACCGCCATATCAATCTGACGAATATCTGCACGTCGGGCTGCCCCTTGTGCGCCTTTCAAGTGGCGGACGGGGACAGACATGGCTATGTGATGGAGGAGGCGGACGTCGCGCGCGTCCTTGCCGAGGCGAAGGAAGTCAGGCGGCTCGGCGAGATCCACATCGTCTCGGCGCTTCATCCGACGAAGCCTTTCGACTACTATCTCGGCGTTGTGCGCCAGGTCAAGGCGGCTCTGCCCGATGCCGACATCAAGGCGTTTACGCCCGTCGAGATCGTGCATTTTGCCGAGATGTCGGGAAAAAGCGTCAAGGATGTGCTCGCGCTTCTGCAGGAGGCGGGGCTTTCTTCGCTTCCGGGCGGCGGCGCGGAGATTCTCGCGGATCGCGTGCGCGCGATCATCTGTCCAAAGAAGGCGACGGCCGCCCAGTGGATCGAGACGATGAAGGCCGCGCATTCTCTCGGCATACGCACGAACGCGACGATGCTCTACGGTCATGTGGAGACGATCGAGGAGCGCCTGCAGCACCTCGTCACTTTGCGCGACATACAGGACGAGACGGGCGGCTTCCAGGCGTTCGTCTCCTTCCCCTTTCATCCCGCGAATACGCAGCTTGCGAAGGACTATGCACTGGAGCGCGTCGGCTCGTGGGAGGACATGAAGATGATGGCGCTCTCGCGTCTTATCCTCGACAATATCCGCCACATCAAGGCGTTCTGGATCATGCTGACGATGCCCGTGGCGCAGCTCGCCTTGGGCTTCGGCGCGGACGACCTCGACGGCACGATCGGCGAGGAGAAGATCATCCATGCGGCGGGCGCCAAGACGGGCACGGGCATCACGCGCGAAAGGCTCTGCCGCATCATCCGCGAGGCGGGCTACGAGCCTGTGGAGCGCGACACATTTTATCACGCGTTGGCGAGCACAGAGGAGGAAGCGTAATGCGCCTGACGGAAAAGGAGGGCGAGGCTCTTCTCCTCGCACAAGATCCGATCGCGCTCGGGCGCGAGGCCGATGCCGTGCGGCGCGCGCGCTACGGCAACCGCACGACGTTCATCGTCGACCGCAACATCAACTATACGAACATCTGCCGCAACGAGTGCAGCTTCTGCGCCTTCTACCGCCGCTTGGACGCGGCGGACGCCTACCTGCTCTCCTACGAGGAAATTCTCGAAAAGGCGCGTGAGACGGTCGAGGCGGGCGGCACGCAGCTGATGATCCAGGGCGGCCTGCATCCGGAGCTGGGTCTTTCCTATTACGAGGAAATGCTGCGCCTGTTGAAGCGCGAGTTTCCCATGCTGACGATTCATTCCTTCACGGCGACGGAGATCCTCTACTTCGCGGAAAAGGCGGGACTTAGCGTCGAGGAGACATTGAAGCGGCTGCAGGCGGCGGGACTCGACAGCCTGCCGGGCGGCGGCGCGGAGATCCTCGTCGACCGCATCCGCAAGAGGATTGCGCCGAAGAAAATCATGACCGACGATTGGCTGCGCATCATGAAGACGGCGCACACGATCGGCATGGAGAGCACGGCGACGATGGTCATCGGCTTTGGCGAGACGATGGCTGACCGCATCGAGCACATGGAGAAGGTGCGCCGCCTGCAGGACGAGACGGGCGGCTTCCGCGCCTTCATCACATGGACATTTCAGCCCGGTCACACGGAGCTTGGCGGCGAGAAGACAAGCTCGTGGGACTACCTGACGACGCTGGCTCTGACGCGCCTCTACCTCGACAACATCGCGCACATCCAAGGCTCGTGGGTCACGCAGGGCGAGCGCATCGGGCAGCTGACGCTGGGCTTCGGCGCGGACGACCTCGGCAGCATCATGCTCGAAGAGAACGTCGTCAAGGCTGCTGGCACGCGCTACGAGATGTCGATTCAGAAGATGGTGCGTCTGATTCAAGGCGCGGGCAGAGAAGCCGCGCAGCGCGATACGGAGTACCGTGTTTTAAGGAAGTACGGATAAATTCAGCACAGCCACCTTGAGGCATCTTTTCCGCCCCATCGGCGTCGGCAAATCCTCCGCATAGCCCTGCTATGCGTCCGGTTTGTCTCCTTGATTGGACGAAAAATCTGCATCAATCTGGCAGACTTCATTTTATCAGTACTTCCTGAAAAACCTTCAGCGAAAGGAGCGAATAAATGGCACAGCAAGAAATTCCCGCCGCATCGTTCGGCGTTGTCGGCGGCTCGGGCACGCTTTCGAGCGATTTTCCCGCGCGTCTTCCCGATGAGGATATAGAAATTCTCGCCGACAATCTCATCTTTGACACGCCCTACGGAAAAAGCCCCGCTTTTCGCCTGTTCTCGGTCGGCGAGGTGCGCGTGCTCTCGTGCCGCATGCACGGCTGGCGCTCGGGCGTGACGCGTGCCGACGCTTCGCGCCAGGTCTTCTGGGTCTTCCGCGAGGCCGGTGTCGTGCGCGTCCTCTCCGAGGGCGGCGTCGGCACGGCCAATCATTTGCTCGATCCGCGCGATTTCCTGATTCCCGACGATTATCTCGACCTCTCGAACCGCAAGGACGTCATGCTCGACGGCAGGTATCTGCTCATCATGCGCGATGCCCTCTGCCCCGAACTTCGCGCTTCGCTTCTGGCGGCGACGAAGAAGCGCTTTTCAGGGCGCATCTTCGACCGCGGCATTTACGCGTGCACGGACGGACGCCACTTCGAGAGTCCTGCCGAAGTCGCCATGCTCAATGGCCATGCCGACATCATCGGGCAGAGCATCTGCCCCGAGGTCTACCTCGCGCGGGAGATCGGCGCGTGCTACGCGGGGCTTTACTACGTCGTGAACTACGGCGAGGGCATCCGACCCAAATGGTCGTACGGCACGATGAAGGACATCTTCTACGACGACGCGCCGATGATCGGCGAGGTGCTCGCAGAAACGATTCGAGAAACAGCAGCGAAGGAGCGCCATTGCGAGTGCCTCGCGCTTCGCAAGGAAACCCTCTTGAAGGACGTCTACAACGAGGCGTCCGACAAAGGGTAGAAAGGGAGGGCTTCTCCTTTGGACATCAAGGTCGTGGCGTACTTTTTGGGGCGCATCGCGCAGGCCGAAGGGCTGATTTTCCTCGTGCCGCTCGCCGTTTCCCTGTGGTATGCCGAATCCTCTCGCTTGTCGCTCTCCCTCGCCGCCCTCTTGAGCGCGGCGGCTGGCACGGCGCTTCGCCGCGCAGGAAAAGAGCCGGGCGAGCGCCTGACGCTTCGCGAGGGCATCGCCATCACGGGCGGCGGCTGGCTTCTGGCGACCTTCCTCGGCATGCTGCCGTACCTTCTGGGCGGCTATCTCGGCTACCTCGACGGCGTCTTTGAGAGCATCTCGGGCTTCACGGGCACGGGCGCGACCGTCGTCGAAGACATCGAGGCCCTGCCTCAGGGCGTGCTCCTTTGGCGAAGCCTCACGCATTGGCTTGGCGGCCTCGGCATCATCGTCATCTTCATCGCTCTTTTGCCCGCGACGGGGCAGAGCGCCATCACGATGTACAACGCCGAATCGAGCGCCCAGGGATCGGAGCGCGTCCTGCCGCGCCTCAAGAACCTCACGAGCGTACTCTTTCGCATCTACGTCGTCCTGACGGGCGCGGCGTTTCTCGCCTTCTTCGCCTGCGGCATGAGTGCGCTCGACGCCGTCAACCATGCGATGTCGACGATCGGCACGGGCGGCTTCTCGACGTACAACGCGAGCGCCGCGCATTTCAAGAGTCCTGCCATCGAGCTATGGATGTCGCTCTTCATGTTCATCGCGGGCGGCAGCTTCGGGCTCTACTACCGGGTTTACAAGAAAGGGCCACAGGTGCTGTGGCGCAACTCCGAGTTCAAGGCGTACTTAGGCATCGTCGGCGGCGCAGTGCTGCTCATCGCGGCGAATCTTTTCTACCGAGGGCTTTACAACGTGCCCGACGCTTTGCGCTTCGCGCTCTTTCAGGCGACGTCGCTCTCGACGACGGGCTTCGTCTCCGCCGACTACGAACTTTGGCCAGGCTTTTCCAAAGGCATCCTGATTCTTTTAATGCTCACGGGCGGCTGCGTCGGCTCGACGGCGGCGGGACTGAAGATCGCGCGCATCCTCGTGCTCTTTCGCATGGTGCGCACGATCGTGCTGGAAAAGCTCCACCCGCGCGTCACGACGCCCGTGCGCATCAACGGCGCGAGCGTCGACGAAGCGACGCTCCACCGCACGGCGGTCTTCTTCTTCCTCTACGTCCTCGCCATCGCCTTTTTCGCCGTGCTCATGACGGCGGACAACATCAAGACTTTCGACGCCATCGGCATCAGCGTGACGACCGTCGGCTGCGTCGGCCCTGCGTTTGGCATTGCGGGCGCGACGGAGAACTACGCGGGCCTTTCCGACTTCACAAAGGGCATCCTGTGCTTCGCCATGCTGCTCGGCCGGCTCGAATTCTTCACGCTGCTCGTCATGCTCTACCCGTCGTTCTGGCGCTCGAAGAAGAATTGGTGATGGGAGAAAATCCGCTGAAAAGCAAGAGTGCAAACCTCATGCCGGAGGCAAAATGACCTGCGCTTGGACAATCCTTTCCAGCTCTTTCGGCTCGACGTCCTGCAGATACATCCATCGCCCTACCCTTTTCGCTTCGGTGACGGACGCATCGATCTTTCGATAGTAGTCTTTCACTTCTTCGTAGTAGTCGAGCCACGCATCTTCCATATCCTCTTCGTTGAAGATGTGCCACTTGCACCAGCTGGAAAGCTCCGGATGCTTTTCGGCGATCAGCGCGAAGCATGCTTGATTGTCACGGATGACCTGCGCCTGTCGGCGTTCGTCCGTGCTCGTCGATATGCCGCTGCCGTACTCGTACCAGATGAGGTTGTGATTCCAGAAGCCGATGTCGATGCCGTCGGCGATCATGAGGGTGTAGGCGCGGTCTTCGAGATGAACGGCCTTGCCCAGCAGGGGCTTCGTGTACTGCATGAGAAGCTTGCGGCGCGTCATGAAGGCGGCGCCGATCGGGTAATCCTGACATAGAAGATGCGCCCTTCTTGCTGCGGCGAAGTCGTTCCTTTCATACGGCTTCAAATTCCGCGGGTGCATTTCATCCAATATATGATAATGCCCGCCCTCTTCACGATAATAGCAGGCGCGTCCGAAGGCGGCCGGATACCCGCTCTCTTCCATGAAACGGAACATGTCGGCCAATACATGGTCGCTGTACAGGTAGTCGCCGGGAGAGATGTTCTTGATGTACTTCCCTCGTGCATGGGAAAAGGCGCGGTACACATTGTGTACGACACCTTGATTTTTGGGTGCTTGAAGAATCTTGTAGGCTGTGAATCCCTTGGAAGCGAGATCGTCTTCGATGGTCTTCCTCGGGAAATCTTCCGAGCCGTCATCGGCGATGACGATCTCGAACGAGCAGCCCTTCTGCTCAACGACGGAGGCGAGCGTCCTTTCGAGCTTCAGAAAATCCGACCGATAGGTGAGAATGCAGACGGACACATCGAAATGCGCATCGTCCCCGTGCGCTTCGTCGCGGGAAAAGATCGCCGCATCCCCGCCGTAAAGGATTCGCGGCTGCGTTTCGAGGCGGTTCAAGAGGCGCAGCGAACGCTCTTCTCTCGTGAGAATCAAGACGTCCGCCAGACGAAGCGCGGCAGAAGACAGCGCCCCCTCACCTTCGAAGGTCAGTACCGCCGGCGCGTCGTCGCCGAGCGCGTCAAGCGCTTGACTGAACTGCGCCAGCGGCTCTTGAGCGCCTTCTGCAGCGGACAAGTCAAGCAGCAGTGCCACGTTGTCTGCCGCGCAAAAGATGTTGACGTATCGCTCGAATACCGTGCGCCATACGGCTTCCGGCGCTTGGAAGTCCGGCAGGAAATAGTAGAGCCGTATGCCTTCTTTTTTCAGGTTTTGAAGAGTTTCTATCATTTTGATTCCTTTCCCTGCAGGTTTGCCGCTCATGCAAGACTTTCTGACTTCCATCGTAATCCATGCGGCGGCAGAAAGCAAGGGCATGTGTAATTTTCGAGCATATATCCAAGTTGTCACGGGAAAGAGCCGACGGCACGTGCCTCACGGCGTATTTTGTGAAGAAAAAGGAGGTTCGGTTCGCTGTCCATCCTGCTTCCCTTGCTGCATAGACGCCTTCATAGTATAATAAAGGAAACAGGATAGGAGAGCGTGCTATGAGGTGGGATGAGCAGGAAGAACGGCGGCGAAGGTTTTTGGAAATTCTCGCAGGATTTCGCTTGCTGGACGACGATTTTATGACAGCCGTATTTCAAGGCAGTTTGCCGTGCGTCGATTTGCTTTTGCAGATTGTTTTGGCGAAAGCAGATATTAGGGCAACAAAGGCTGTCACGCAGGATGCGCTGAAAAATCTGCAAGGTCGCAGCGTGCGATTGGATATTCATGCGTTCACCGAGGGGCAGGAGTTCGATGTTGAAGTTCAGCGTGACGAAGATGGCGCTTCGGCACGCCGGGCGAGATTCAACAGCAGTCTGATGGACGCAAACGCACTTCATGCCGGAGACGATTGCGAGAAACTGCCCGAATCGTATGTGATTTTTATTACGGAGACGGATGTACTGGGCGAGAAAAAGCCGATCTATATCATTGAAAGGACAATCAAAGGGAGTGCCAAGAGTTTCGGCGATGGTTCGCACATCATCTACGTTAACAGTTCCATGATGGATGAAGATACTCCGCTGGGTAGATTGATGCACGATTTCCACTGCACACGCGCGGAAGATATGTATTATGATGTACTCGCGGAACGCGTGAAATATTTCAAGGAGACGGAGGAAGGAGAAAGAGCCATGTGTGAAGCGATGGAGAAACTCGTAAAGGAGTTTGCAGTCGAAATTGCAAAAGAAGCGGAAGTTCGCGGCATGGAGCGTGGCATGGAACGTGGTATGGAGCGCGGTATGGAGCGCGGTATGGAGCGCGGTCGTGAAGAAGGGAAGATCTCAGTCGTGCTCGGGATGTTGAAAGAGCAGCTGCCGCTGGAAATGATAGAAAAAGTATCGAACCTTTCCATGGATAAGATTCAGGAAATCGGCAGAATGCACAGCTTGCTCTGATGCACTTGCTCTTTTTGCTGTTAAGGGAACAGATAAAGAAAAATCTCCATGAAGAGCGTTTCTGGCGTATGCGGTTTTACTCCATATTTTGTTTGGAGTAAAGCCGTTTTTCGTTATATACGCTTGGGGAATTGCGATGGAAAAGAAGGGCGCGTCATGGTATGATAAGGAAATGAAAGACTATCGCGGAAGAAAGGCTTCTGCTTGAGCGGGCCTTTCTCAAAGGAGGATCTATGCAAAGCGTCATCTTGAAGAGCCGACTGCTGCGGCTTTACGATCATTTTGCAGCCGAGGGCGATGCGGCGAGCGCCCGCAAGGTGCGCCAGCTTGCCGAAAAGCTCGTGCGCGGCGAATTCGGCGTCGCTTTCTGCGGTCATTTTTCGGCGGGCAAGTCGCGCATGATCAACCGCCTCCTCGGCGCGATGCTCCTGCCGTCGAGTCCCATACCGACGAGCGCGAACCTCGTCTACGTCAGGCACGGCGAAGAGTACGCCGAGGCACGCTTTAGAGACGGCAGGCCGCGCCGCTACCTCGCGCCCTACGACTACGACCTCGTGAAATCGTTCTGCCGCGACGGCACGGCGATCGAGAGCATCGAGATCTCGACGGCGGCCGCATCTCTTCCTGCGGGCGTCGTGCTCATGGACACGCCGGGCATCGACTCGACCGATGCCGCGCACCGCCTGGCAACGGAAGAGGCAATCCACCTCGCCGACCTCATCTTCTACGTCATGGACTACAACCATGTGCAGTCGGAGGAGAGTTTTCTCTTCACGAAGTCGCTGACGGAAGCGGGAAAGCGCGTCGCGCTCGTCATCAACCAGATCGACAAGCACCGCGAGGAGGAGCTTTCCTTCGCCGCGTTTGCTGCCGGCGTCAAGGACGCTTTCGCCGCATGGGGCGTCGCGCCCGAGGCAGTCTTCTTCACCTCGATGAAGGACGAGGCGCATGAGCACAACGACTTCAAGACGATGCAGGCCTTCCTGCGCGATGCGCTCAAAAATCGTGCGGCGGCGCTCGAAGAATCGATCGCCCGCTCTCTCGAAAAGATCTGTGCCGACGCCGTAAGCCGCGAGGAAAAAGCAGAGGAAAAAGGGCTTGCCGACGCCCGCTGCGTGCTCGAACCTCTGTCGGTCGCGGAGCGCGACGCGCTCTGGGCGGGCAGCCGCGCCTTGGAACAGGAGGCGCAGAGTCTGCGTGAGGACGGACGCGCCGCCTTCAAGGAAGGGATCGAAAAGATCCTCGCCAACGCCTACATGATGCCGTACGAGGTGCGCGAACTGGCGCGTCTTTACCTCGAAGCCTCCTCGCCCGGCTTCAAGGTCGGCTTCTTCGGGCGCGGCAAGAAGACGGCGGCGGAGCGTGCTGCCCGCCGCGAGCGCCTGTGGCAGGCTCTCGCGGAGAAGGTGCGGCTGCAGGTCGATTGGCACATCGCAACGTATCTGAAGGATTTTGCGCGCGACCGACACATCGAGGGCGGGGCGGCCGCCGCCTTCGCCGAGAATTTCACGGCTCTGCCTGAAGAAGATGTGCTGGAAAAGAATCAAAAGGAAGGCGCGAGCACGAGCTACGATGGCAGCTATGTGCTGAACTACACGGCCGCGCTCGAAAAGGCGGTCAAGGAGTGCGCGCGCTCGCGTCTCGCCGCCGTCGGAGACGACCTCCTCTCACGCATGGAGGAGCGGAACGGCGTGCGCCTCGCCGCCATCGAGGCAGAGCTTTCGGGCATGGCCGAAGAAGTCGCGGCGCTCTTCGCCGTGCGGCAGGCGAAGAAGCGCGTCCAGGCGAAGCGGGAAGCCTTGGCGAAGCTTCTCGCGAGCGAGGAATGCGCGGACACGACAGACGCTGCGCTCTTCACGCTCGCGCCTCAGGCGGTCGAGATCGTAGAGGGCGACGGCACGCCGAGCGCGGCGGACAAGGCGGCAGGGCGCGCGGTGCAAAAGGACGCGCCGGCCGAGGCTGCGGCTCTGGCGGCGGAAGCGGAGGAAATGCAGGCGGGCGCTGCCGCTGCGCCTGCCGATGATGCCGCGCGGGCAGACCTTGCGGCATGGGCGCCACGCCTTCGCCGCGCGGGCGAACTCGTCGCGGACGTGCCGGGGCTTTCGCGGCTCGCCGAAGAGCTCTCCCTGCGTGCCGAGCGGCTCGAAGGGCACGGCTATCTCGTGACGCTCTTCGGCGCGTTCAGCGCGGGCAAGTCGTCCTTCGCGAATGCGCTCCTCGGCGAGAACCTTCTGCCCGTCTCGCCGAACCCGACGACCGCCGTCATACAGAAAATCCTGCCCGTGACGAAGGAAAAGCCGCACGGCACAGTGCGCGTCCACCTGAAGGACGAAGCGATGCTGCTCGCCGATCTGAACCGCGCCCTTGCGCCCTTCGAGCGCGAGGCGAAGACTCTCGCGGAAGCGCCCGCGCTCGTCGAGGACGTGCTGACGAGCGCGAGCGACCTGCGCCAGCAGCAGGCCTTCCTGCGCGCCTACGAGAAGGGGCGCGCGATGTTCGAGGGCAAGGCAGGCGCGTGGCTCGACTGCACGCTCGAAGACTTCTCCGCCTACGCGGTCGACGAGGACAAGGCATGCTTCGTCGAGGAGATCGAGATCTATAGCGACTGCGACCTCACGCGTCGGGGCGTCACGCTCGTCGACACGCCGGGCGCCGACTCCATCAACGCGCGTCACACCGACCTCTCCTTCCGCTTCATCCGCCAATCCGACGCCATCCTCTTCGTCACGTATTACAACCACGCCTTTTCCCATGCCGACAGCGAATTCCTCGTGCAGCTCGGGCGCGTCAAGGACGCCTTCGAGATGGACAAGATGTTCTTCATCGTCAACGCCATCGACCTCGCTGAGAGCGAGGAGGACGCGAGCGACGTGCTCGCCTATGTGCGCGCGAACCTCTCGCGCTTCGGCATCAAGAGACCGCGCCTTCATGCCGTATCGAGCCTTGCGATCCTCAAGGAAAAGCTCGCGGGCGAGCATCGCGGCACGCAGTTCGAGAACGCTTTCCACCACTTCATTTTCCACGACCTCGCAGGCCTTGCCGTACGCGCCGCCGAAGGCGACTATGCGCGTGCCCAAACGCTCTTGAGCCGCCTCATCGAAGAGAGCGAGGAAAGTGCCGAGAAGAAGGCCGAGCGGCGCGAATCGCTCGAAAAGAACGCGGCGCGGGCGAAGGACGTTCTCGAAAAAGAGAGCAGCGAAGGCATCGAAAAACGCGCCGCGCAGGAGCAGGCGGAGCTTCTCTATTACGTCGCGGAGCGCGTCTTCCTGCGCTATGAGGACATGTTCCGCCTGAGCTTCAACGCCGCGACGCTCGGCCGCGAGCACGGCAAAGCGAGTCTCCAAAAGGCGATGAAGGAGCTTCTCGCGAGCCTCGGCTTCGACCTCGCGCAGGAGATGCGTGCGACCGCCGTGCGCTTGGAGCGCTTCCTCGCCAAGCGCGGCAAAGAACTGCAGGAGACGCTGGCAAAGACGCTCTCCGAGGGCGAGCTCGACTTCTCCTTCGGCGTGGAAGCGACGGAGTTTGACTTTGACCTCTCGTTTCCGACGGCGTTCGCCGACGTCGAGCCGCAGGTCTTCGCCAAGGAACTTGCGCTCTTCAAGAGCCCCGCACAGTTCTTCGAAAAGGGCGGCAGCAAGATCATGGCGGAGGCGCTCAAGGAAAGGCTTCGCCCCATGGTCAGCGCCTACCTCGAAAGAGAGGGCGCACGCCTCGAAGAGCGCGTGCTCTCGGGCAGCCGCGCCGTATTCGAGGCGGCGCTCGCCCATGTGCGAAGGGAAGCGCAAGGCTACTACGAAGGCCACCGCGCCGCTCTGGCAGGCGGGCTTTCGGCGGCGAAACTGCGCGAGATCCGCGCGAAGCTTTGAGAAGGTGCGCGGCTCGCTTCGTGCAAAGCCCGCGGAAGATGCGAACATTCGCAAGGAGGTGACAGTATGGCCAAGAAGGCAGTCCTGCTGATCCTCGCCGCGCTCGCGCTCCTTTTTGCAGGCTGCGGCGACGAGAAAGGCTTCATCGACTTTACGCGTCATGCGGCCGCGCCTGCCGCACCTGCTGCAGAGCGCCCGCTCGTCATCGCCTTCGCGCCTGTCATGAGTCCCGAGGAGACGCGCCGCCCCTATGAACGCATGACCGCCTACCTCGCCGAGAAGCTCGGCCGCCCCGTCACCATGGTGCAGAAGCGCGGCGCGGCGGAGCTTGATCAGCTCGTCGCGGCGGGTGAAGCCGATGTCGCCTTCCTCTCGACGGGCGCTTATACGGCGTACCGCGGCCACGAGCCGATCGAGCTTCTCGCCATGGTCGAGACGAAGGGCACGATCCTCTACCGCACCTTCGTCATCGTCGCCGCCGACAGCGAAATCGAGGACTTCGCCTCGCTCAAAGGGCGCGTCTTCGCCTTCGTCGATCCGCTCAGTCATTCGGGCAGGCTCGCCGTCGATTACCGCCTGCTCGAAGAAGGGCTGACGCCCGAGCAGTATTTCGGGCGCATCTTCTACACGCACCACCACGACAAGTCGATCTGGGCGGTCGCCAACCACCTCGCCGATGGAGCGAGCATCGACAACCAGATCTATGAGCATATCGAGCAGACAAATCCGCAGCTCGCCGCGAAAGTGCGCATCATCGACGAACTTGCCGTCGCTCCGACCGGCCCCGTCGTCGTGCGGCAGAACCTCGCGCCCGAGGAAAAGGAACAGCTTCGCCGCATCTTCTATGAGATGGCGGACGACGAAGCCATGCGTCCCGTGCTGCAGTCGGCGGTCATCGACCGCTTCGTGCCTCCCGACGGCGGGCTTTACGAGCCTCTCAGGCAGAAGTTTCTCGCGCACGAGCGCCTTTCGGGAGAATGACATGGAAAAGCAAAGCCTGACCGTCCGCTTCAACATCCTCCTCGTCGGCAGCGTGCTGCTCTGCGGACTCCTGCTCGGCGCGTTCTTCCTCGTGACCCTGCGGGCGACGCTCATCGAAGGGCTGAACCGCTCGGGGCGCGAGATCGCCTCGGCGCTCGGCGCGGTCATCGCGAGCGACATCCTCCTCGACGACCGCTTCACGATTTCCGACCAGTTGGAGCGCACGCTGGAAAAGAATCCCGAGGTACGCTACATCCTCGTGACGTACCCCGACGGGCGCATCCTCGCGAGCACCTTCGCCGACGGCCTGCCCGAAGGACTGCTGCCGCTTCGTGAAAAAGACGATTTGGAGCCGCATATTTACAGCAGCACCGATGGGCCGATCCGCGAGATCCTCTATCCGATCGACGACGGCATCACGGGCTATCTGCGCATCGGCCTCACCGAGCGCGAGGCGCGCGCCCTCGTCGAGCGGCGCGGCTTCGAGCTTTTCCTCGTGCTTCTCGCGCTCGCGCTCCTCGCGACGTTCCTCGCGACGCGCTACGCGAAGCTCTTCGGCGCATTGCAGCAGAAGGAACGGCTTCGCCTCTGGCTCATCGGCCAGCTCTTCTCGGCGCGTGAGGACGAGAGGCGGCGCATCTCGCGTGAGCTGCACGACGAAACGAGCCAGTCGATGGCTTCGATCCTCGCCTACTTGCGCATCCTGCACGGCAAGCTCACGACGCCCGAGCAGCGGGAACTGCTGCAGGAGGCGCGGGAACTGACGAACGAGGCGCTGCAGGGCCTGAAGCAGCTCGCCGTCGATCTTCATCCGCCGCTCCTCGAAGACCTCGGCCTCCTCGTTGCCATTGAGAAGTACATCGACACCCTGCGCCGCACGCACGAAGATCTGACCGTGCGATGGGAGACGCAAGGCGATTTCACAGGACTTGACCGCACGCTCGCACTCGTCATCTATCGCTCCGTACAGGAAGGGCTGACGAACATCGTGCGCCACGCACACGCACGCGAGGCGAGCGTGAAGCTTCGCGCGACGGCAAAGGAAGTATGCGTGGAAATCGCCGACGACGGCGTGGGCTTCGAGAAGGACACGGCGGAGAGGGCGCGTCTCGACCGCCACCTCGGCCTCGTGAGCATGAAAGAGCGCGCCGAACTTCTCGAAGGCAGCTTCTCCGTCGAGAGTGCGCCGGGCGCGGGCACGCGCCTTTTCCTGTGCCTGCCGCGCAAGAAGGGAGGAAAAACGTGATGGAAAACAAGAAAGAACCGCTGCGCATCCTGCTCGCCGACGATCATCGCGTGCTGCGCAAAGGTCTGTCGCTGCTTCTCTCGTCCGAGGAAGATTTCAGCGTCGTCGCCGAAGCGTCCGACGGCGAGGAAGCGCTCGAAAAGGCGGCCAAGACTCCCGTCGACATCGCGCTCCTCGACCTCTCTATGCCGCGCATGGGCGGCCTTGAGTGCTTGCGCCGCCTCAAGGCGATGCAGCCCGCCGTGCGCGTCCTCATCCTCACGATGCACAGCGAACGCCAGTACGTCTGCGAGTGCCTGCGTGCGGGCGCGAACGGCTATTTGTGCAAGGACACGCTCGACGCCGAACTTTTCCGCGCCCTGCGCACCGTCGCCGCAGGAGGGCGCTACCTCGGCGAGCGCGAGGCGGAGCTTCTGATCGACGGCGCGCTCGAAGAGCCTGAAGAGCCCGCCGCGCTTTCCACCAGGGAGCGCGAAGTCCTCGAACTCATCGTGCACGGCTACTCGCTCTCGACCATTGCCGACAAGCTCTACCTGTCGATCAAGACCGTCTCCACCTACAAGACGCGCCTCCTGCAGAAGCTCGACTGCACGCAGAACTCGGAACTCGTCGACTACGCGCTCAGGCACAATATATTGGGGAAGAAATGAAAAAAGCTGTGCATACGTCGTATTCGACGATGCGCAGCCTTTTTATATACCATGAAGTATCGTATCATGTACACTCAATCCTTGACGAGTGCGGCATACTTCGCACGCTCGTCCGTAGGAATCTGCAGTACGTCCATTGCCTTTTCCAGAGAAACGCCCATATTTTTCATCATATTGCGAATAGAAGAAGCCAATCCTTCAGCCAATCCTTCAGCTTTTCCTTCAGCTTTTCCTTCAGCTTTTCCTTCAGCTTTTCCTTCCTTAAAACCTTCTTTTCGCTCTTCCATCATCTTCATTGCAAAAGTCATGTAGCTCACCCTCTCTTCGTTCTCTTCCTTGATCCTCCGAATCTCCTCGTCGATGGCCCGCACGAGAGGATCGTTGCATACGATACCGTTCACATAGTTGAGAAATGCCTTGATGCTTTCATCCACATCATTCAGCGTGCCCTTGGCGTTCAGGAATATCTTCGCTGCGTCGTCGGATAACTCAAGTGTCTTGTCCTCTGCACAGAAGTTGCGGAAAGTGTAGATATGCCGCCCTTTGCCGAAAGGGTCGAACGGGCAGATGAAAATGATGATGGTCTTGTTCAGGTCGTCATAATCAGCGCCCGTCTCCAGAAGGTCGGCATCGATCATCGACTGATAGTAGCGCGTGCGCTTGAAGAGGCTCTTGCCTTCCGGCATACGAACCTGCATTTCGATATTATAGACCGTATTCGCGTCGTCGCGCACGTAAACGTCCATGCGAATGCCCTTGCCCTGATAGCGTGCATCCACGGATTTTTCTGTTTCTAAATAATGGATGTCCGCAATCTCCACGTGCAGGATGCTCTGCAGCAGGCTCAGACATATACGCTTGACACCCATGATGAGCTTGAACATGTAGTCGTCCTGAATCGTCAGCTCTTCCCACGGCTTGATACGATAC
>NZ_ALNM01000044.1:0-1870 GCF_000292955.1 Selenomonas sp. CM52 | reverse complement strand
GCCTCGATCGCGGCATTCAGCGCGAGGAGTTTCGTCTGTCCCGAAATGTTCGTGATGACCTCGTTGATCTCCGCGATATTCTTCGAGCCGTCGTAGAGGTTCTGCACAGCCTCGCCGACCTTTACGGAGTTCGCCGCGAGGCTGTCGACGCCCGCGACCGCCTTTTCCAGCACAGCGCGGCCTTCGCGCGTCGCCTCAGCCGTCGTCTCAGCAACCTTCGTCGATTCACCGACCACCTTGGCGATGTCCTCGGTCTGCGCGCCCATGTTGTGCGCGACCTCGTTCGCCATCTCCGCGATGTCGCTTTGCTCTGCCGCGCGCTCGGCGATGTCGACAACGGCTTCTGCCGCCGACTGCGACGCATTCGCCGTCTGCGTCGAGCTTGCCGTCAGCTCCTCAGAGGACGCGAGCACCTGCTCGCTGGCCTTCGAGGTGTCCTCGACCATCTTTCGGAGCGTCGTGACCATCTGACTCGAGCTCGTCTGCAGCACTCCGATCTCGTCGACGCGATCGCTCGCGGGCAATTTGTGCGTAAGATCCCCCTTGGCGATGAAACTCATCGTCTCGGACAGGATCTCGATCGGCGAAATCATGCCCGTGAGGAAATAGTAGGTGATGCCGCCCAAAAGCGCGAGAGCAACGAGGCTGATGACAAGAATCGCATAGAGCATCTGCGTCGCCGATGCGAACGCCTCCGACTGCGGCACCTCGATGATGATGTGCCAGCCCGTCGTGCCGATCGGCATCGATTCATAGAACTTGTGCACGCCGTTGAACTCCGCCTCGAACATCTGCGGATCCTTCGATGTGAAGCGCGCTGCCAGATCCTTGTACTTGCCGCCATCCATCTCGTTGAGCCGCGGATCGTCGAGCGTGAATTTCTTGTGGTAGATGAATTCGCTGTCCGGTCCCAGGACGAAGAGCGAGCCATGCTCGCCGACCTTCACATCCTTCAAAATCTCCGTCATACTATCGACGGAAGCATCCATGCCGATGACAGCGACAAGCTCGCCGTTCTTATTGTAGACCGCCTTGCTCAGCGTTATGACCCGCGTTTTGTCAGGGTCGGTCTGATAGACCTCAGAAAGCTCCACATTCTTCGAGTTTACTGCATTCTTGTACCACGGGCGCGTGCGCGGATCGAAACCTTCCGACGCCTGATCCTTCACCACGGACGAACCGTCGGGGAAGCCGACGTAGAATTCAAAGACGCCGGGCCGCGCCGAGATGTCAAGAACCGCCTGCTGCAGATCGTCCCCCTGCGGCAAACCGACGCTCCAATCCTGGGCGATGGTCTCCACCATCGCGCGCTTTTCCTGCACGCTGCCGTCAAGCTCCGCCGCATAACGGCCCGCGCGCTGCTCCATGCCGACTTCCACCGCGCTTTTCAACCCCGAGCTTGCCATCAGATAGATGATCGTTCCCATGAGGATGAAGATGACGATGAGCGGAATGCCGATGCTCAAAAGCATCTTCGGTTTGAGTTTCATTTCGTGCTCCTCCCTGTGTTCTTCCAAAACTTGTAACCTACATGCTTCTCTTCTACTCCATTTTCAAATATCCTGCAAAGATTCCTGATATTTAACCCCAAGAGGTCTAGCCGAAGGTGCAGACCCATCGGCTAGACCTCTGTAAATCATGCGGATGTATGTACCGCGTCTTTTTTCAAAGCCGGAACTTCGCCACTCCCTGCTTGAGCTGCTGCGCAAGCTCGGAGAGCGTGTGGCTCGCAGCTGCAATCTCCTCGGCGGACGCCGCCTGCTCCTCGGAGACGGCGGACACGTCCGTCGCCTTCTGCTGCACGGCATGGGACAGGTCGCTGACCTTCTGCACCGTATCGACCGTGCTCTTGCAGTCCTTTTCGAGCACT
>NZ_ALNM01000043.1:0-29594 GCF_000292955.1 Selenomonas sp. CM52 | reverse complement strand
CTAAGTTTTGCCACCTAAAATGTTCTTGTCTTCTGTATAGTTTTGAGGGTGCAACAAACACCTTCACAAATCCAGTGGCGATAGCTGAGTGGATCCACCTGTTCCCATACCGAACACAGTCGTTAAGCACTCATACGTCGAAAGTACTTGGTTGGAGACGACCTGGGAGGATAGAAAGCTGCTGGTTTCATTCCTCGATAGCTCAGTCGGTAGAGCGCCTGACTGTTAATCAGGTTGTCGCAGGTTCGATCCCTGCTCGAGGAGCCATTTTACCCCTGGGGTAATTGGGGTATAGCCAAGTCGGTTAAGGCACGGGACTTTGACTCCCGCATCGTTGGTTCGAGTCCAGCTACCCCAGCCAGTATGGTTCACTAGCTCAGTTGGTAGAGCACCTGACTTTTAATCAGGTTGTCCCGGGTTCGACCCCCGGGTGAGCCACCACGGTGGCTTATCTAGTGACTGGCTTGACCATCTCACATCATGACTCACTAGCTCAATTGGTAGAGCATCTGACTCTTAATCAGCAGGTTCGGGGTTCGAGTCCCCGGTGGGTCACCATCTTGTTGATTTCACCTTTGGGTGTTTCATATTTTCCCTTCCTGGGGATAAGGCTTGTAGCGGGCGATTAGCTCAGCTGGGAGAGCGCCTGCCTTACAAGCAGGATGTCAGCAGTTCGATCCTGTTATCGCCCACCAATGTGGCCCGGTAGTTTAGTTGGTTAGAATGCCGCCCTGTCACGGCGGAGGTCAGGGGTTCAAGTCCCCTTCGGGTCGCCATTTATGCCTCGGTAGCTCAGTTGGCAGAGCAGGGGACTGAAAATCCCCGTGTCGGCGGTTCGATTCCGTCCTGAGGCACCACTTCTATTGCTGGTGTAGCTCAATAGGCAGAGCAGCTGACTTGTAATCAGCAGGTTGGGAGTTCGATTCTTCTCGCCAGCTCCACTTGGCTTAGATGCGGGTGTAGCTCAATGGTAGAGCTCCAGCCTTCCAAGCTGATCACGTGGGTTCGATTCCCATCACCCGCTCCATTTTTGTATGCCGGGGTGGCGAAACTGGCAGACGCAGGGGACTTAAAATCCCCCGGTTGGTGACAACCATACCGGTTCGATTCCGGTCCTCGGCACCATCTGATTTCCATGTCGCCAAAAACTCAACATGCGGTCGTGGCGGAATGGCAGACGCGCTAGCTTCAGGCGCTAGTGATGGCAACATCGTGGAGGTTCAAGTCCTCTCGACCGCACCATATCCTCTTTTCAAACTTCATATCTCATCATGCGGTTGTGGCGGAACTGGCAGACGCGCTATCTTGAGGGGGTAGTGTTCACAAGACGTATGGGTTCAAGTCCCATCAACCGCACCATTTGAATTCAGGGCTCAGCGTTTGCTGGGCTTTTTTATTGCAGAAAGGGGAACGACCATGCTGCAGTCGGAGAAGGTCAAGAAAGCAATCGAGGCGGTGGAAGCATGCTGCGGCAAGTGCGAGATCTGTTCACCGGACTGTCCCGTCTTTGTGGCAAAACGGGCGCTCTCGACGTTACTTGCTGATTTGGAAGAATATGAAGCCTCGCTGAGCGAAGACGTTCCTTGAAACCCTTGTCACGGGAAGCAAAATATTATATTATAAAAGATGACTGACGAGAAGTATCCCTTGGAAGGGGTTTGATATATGTTTGGCATGTCAATGGATATCGGGATTGATTTAGGAACGGCGAACGTGCTCGTTTTTGTCAAGGGCAAAGGCGTCGTCCTGCGCGAACCTTCGGTCGTGGCGATGGATCGCGATTCGGGACGCATCCTGGCGATCGGCGAGGAGGCGCGCCGCATGATCGGGCGCACGCCCGGCAATATCGCAGCGATTCGGCCGCTTCGATCGGGCGTCATTGCCGACTATGACATGACGGAGCGCATGATCCGCTTCTTTATAGAGAAGGTCACGGGTAAAAGCTTTGTCTTTCGTCCGCGCATCATGATCTGTATCCCGTCAGGTGTCACGACCGTCGAGCAGCGCGCCGTGCAGGAAGCGGCGGAGCAGGCGGGCGCACGCTATTCGCAGCTCATTGAGGAACCGCTGGCCGCGGCTTTGGGCGCAGGACTCAATATCGAGGAGCCGAACGGCTCGATGGTCGTTGATATCGGCGGCGGCACGACGGATGTTGCCGTCATCAGCCTTGGCGGCATCGTGAACAGCGCGAGCCTGCGCATCGCAGGCGATACTTTTGACGAGGCGATCATCGCTTACATCAAGCGCGAGTACAATATGCTGATTGGTGAACGCACGGCAGAGGAAATCAAGATCAATGTTGGCGCGGCCTTTTCCGGTGCGCGCGACTCTTCAATGGAGGTGCGCGGGCGTGACCTTCTGTCGGGTTTGCCGAAAACGATCACGGTGACATCAAAGAATGTGGCGGAAGCGCTTGAGGCTCCCGTAACGGGCATCGTACAGTGCGTGAAAAAGGTGCTTGAGGAGACACCACCGGAACTTGCGGCGGACATCATGGATCGAGGCATTGTCATGACGGGCGGCGGTGCACTGCTCTATGGACTCGATGAACTCCTGCGCCATGAGACTGGAATTGCCGCTGCTCTGGCTGAGGACCCGATGTCGTGCGTGGCCTTCGGCACGGGCAAGGCGCTCGAGTATATCGGCATGGCGGCAGAGCGAGTGAAGTTCTTGTCAAAATAAAGCCTTTTGCCCTCTTATGATTTGAGAGAAAATGCCGATAAAAAGTATAAGGAATTTTGCAATTTGCAAGTATACATCTGCTATGTTGCGGATGATGACAAGGAGGCTTTTCCATGCTGCGTGGCTTGTACGTCGCGGCGTCCGGCATGATTACCGAGACGAACCGTACGGATGTGATTGCCAACAACCTCGCGAATGCGGCCTCGTCCGGATACAAGAGGGACGAGGCGATCAATCAGGAGTTTGCACCTATACTGCTGAAGCGCATCAATGATAACCAGGACGATGAGGTCACGTCTTTTCGTGGCTTCCGGTTGGAGCAGGGACCGCCGCGTGTCGGCAATCTCGGACTTGGCGCCTATACGGCGGAGATCGCTACCGACCATGTGCAGGGCAGTATGAAGACGACGGGCAACATGCTCGATCTCGCTGTATCGGGTGAGGGGTATTTCGCCATTCAGACGCCCCAGGGCGTGCGTTACACGCGCGATGGCAGTTTCTATCGGCAAGCAAACGGCGCGCTCGTGACGGCACGAGGACAAGCCGTTCTGAATGCACAGAATCGCCCGATCATGCTGCCCGACAGTGCAAATATCGCGATCGGCGCCAAGGGCGAGATTATGGATGGTCGGAGGCGTATCGACACCTTGCAATTCGTGCAGTTTGATGATCGCCGGGCTGTCTTGAAGCAAGGAGACAACCTCTATCGTCCGCAGCAGGGCGCACAGCCGCAGGCGGCAACGGGTGACATTCAGCAGGGCATGCTCGAAAATTCCAATGTCAATATTGCGAGTGAGATGGTCAGTTTGATCAACAATTACCGCATCTATGAAGCGGGATCGCGTGCTCTGGTGACGCAGGACTCGATGACAGACAAGACGGTCAACGAGGTCGGCCGAACGAGCTGATGATGTAAAGAATCCTAGGGATAGGGATTTGTCATTTTTTCGGATTTAACGCAGATGGGGGATTTTGCATTATGATGAGAGCACTTTGGTCCGCAGCTTCAGGCATGAAGGCGCAGCAGGACAATATGGACGTCGTCGCACACAACATTGCGAATGTTAACACCTTCGGTTCGAAGAAGGTGCGTGCGGAATTCCAGGATCTCGTTTACCAGAATCTGCGCGCTGCGGGGGCACAGAGCGGCGCCGATTCCCAGTATCCGACGGGGCTTGCCATCGGTCTCGGCACGCGCACGGCGGCAACGCAGCGCATCTTCACGCAGGGCAATCTGCAGTCCTCGGGCAATCCGACCGATGTCGCCATTCAGGGTGAAGGCTTTTTCCGCATTGAGATGCCGGACGGAACGATCGCCTACACGCGCGACGGCTCTTTCAAGCTCGATCAGAACCGCCGCCTTGTGACGACGGATGGTTACCCTTTGGCGGACGGCATCACACTTGATGCCAATGCACCGAGTGATACCATCGTGATTGCGGGCGATGGTCAGGTTTCGTGCACGCCGGCGGGCGGCAACGTGACAGCGGTTGGACAGATTACGCTGTCGCGCTTTGTGAACCCTGCAGGCCTCTTTGCGATCGGCAAGAACCTGTTTAAGGAGACGGATGCTTCGGGCAACGCGATTGACTCCAACCCTGGAGAAGAAGGCGCGGGAACACTCACGCAGGGCGTTGTCGAGATGTCGAACATCCAGATCGTCGAGGAAATGGTCAATATGATCGTGGCGCAGCGTGCCTACGAATCGAATTCCAAGGCGATCACGACGTCGGACTCGATGCTTGAGATTGCGAACTCCCTCAAGCGTTGATGAAGGGATAAAACATGAAGGCTAAGGCGGCGACAGCACTCTTCTTGGTGTGCGTCGCCCTTTTCCTCACTTCGGCGGGGATGGTGGAAGCGTCGCGCTTTTCTCAGACCGTCAGTGCCGCTGAGTTCGAGCGCATGACGGACGAGAAGATGGAGGCGCTCTTTAGGGACAAGGGCGAAACGCGCCGTCGCGAGGTGGCTCTTGTGAAACCGCCGCGTGACATGAAATTGCCAGCAGGCGAGGTTTCGTTCTCGGTAGAAGCTCCTCTGGGGCTTCTGTATGACCGCCGAACGCCGATTTACGTTTCTGTGCTCTTGGATGGCAGACCGTATCGCCGGGCACTTTCTTATTATACCGTCCGCGTTTACGATACGGTTCTCGTCGCTTCGCGAAATCTCTTTCCTGAGCAGGTATTGTCGGAAGCGGATCTGCGATTCGAGGAACGTGAAGTGACGCGCGTGCGCGGACGCTGCTTGAAAGAAAAGGGCGAGGCGCTTGGGCATGTCGTATCGCGCATGGTTCGGGAGGGCACGGTGCTTTCGGAGGATCTCCTGCGACAGCCGGTCGTGATGGAATCGGGTGCGGCGGTGACGATTGTTTCGCATTACAATGGCATCGAAGTACGTGTTTCAGGCGTCGCGCTCACACGAGGTCGCGTGGGGCAGAAGATCCGCGTGCGCAATGCGGCTTCTCGCAAGGTGATGCTCGCGCGGGTGTTGGACGCATCCACAGTCGAGATTGGGTCTTGAGAAGGGGACATTATGAGAAATAGCAAGAAATGGCAGTCCTTTATGCTCGCCAGCATTTTCGGCGGGGCGCTCTTCTTCGCTCCTACGGCCTTTGCGCAGTCTCTGTGGGCGGATGCTGCGGAAGGTACGTCCTACGGTGTCTTTGCCGACCGTAAGGCGCATAATGTGGGCGATACGCTGACGATTGTGATCAGCGAGAAGACGACGACGACGCAGACGAAATCGCGCAAGAATGGTAAGTCAGCTTCGACGACGCTCAATGCGGGCACAGGCATCTTTGATTTTTTGACTTCGGCTTCGGCGGGCGGCTCAGATTCGTGGAAGGCGGACGGCTCTGCCAAGGATTCGAGTAATTTCTCGGGCAATATCGCGGTGACGGTTGTCGAGGTACAGCCGAATGGCAATATGGTCGTCGAGGGTACGCAGTCCATCTGGCAGAATAAGGACGAACACAAGATCACATTGCGCGGCATCGTGCGACGCGATGATGTGACGTATGAAAATACGGTTCCGTCGACGAAGGTGGCGGACGCCACCGTGCGCTTCGATGGCAAGGGGCCACTGAACGCGAAGCAGCGCCAGGGCATCCTCACGCAGATTCTCAACATTCTATTCTAGGTGAATGGGCTTTTGGAGGAATGTTCGACTTTCCTTGGCTTTGAGGAGGCAGTTTTATGAAGAAGATCCTTGCGTGCTTTGCCGCACTTTTCCTCGTCGTCATGATGAGCGCGACGGTTTTTGCAGAGTCGTCAGTGACGCGCATCAAGGATATTGCGAAGGTGCAGGGCGTGCGCTCGAACCAACTCATGGGCTACGGCCTCGTCGTTGGTCTCAATGGCACGGGCGATTCGAACAAAACGCTCGAAACCTTGCAGTCCGTGACGAACATGTTGCGCGAGTACGGCGTGACGATCAACAAGGCGGACTTGAAGACGAAGAACGTCGCGGCCGTCATGGTTACGGCGACGTTGCCGCCCTTCGTGCGCGAAGGCGATAATATCGATATCACCGTATCCTCGATGGGCGATGCGAAGAGCCTCGCTGGCGGCACTCTGCTGCAGACGCCATTGCGTGCGGCGAACGGCACGGTCTACGCCGTCGGGCAAGGTCCTGTGGCTACGGGCGGGTTTTCCGCAGGCTCGGGCGGCGGTTCGCAGCAGAAGAACTTCCCGACTGTCGGCACGACGCCAGGCGGCGCCATCGTGGAGCGCAGTGTCGAGGATGATGACATCGGCGCGAACGGTACGATCGCGCTCTCTTTGAACAAGGCGGACTTCACGACGGCGGCGCGTGTCGCGCAGGCAATCAACTCACAGTACGGTGGCATTGCGCGCGCAGCGAATCCCGGGCGCATCGACATCTCCGTGCCCGCCTACTACCGCGGCAATATCGTCACTTTCGTTGCGAGTCTTGAGGATCTTCCCGTCATGCCGGATTCCGTTGCCAAGGTCGTCGTCAACGAGCGCACGGGCACGATCGTCATGGGCGGCAACATTGCCGTCGATGAGATCGCCATCACGCAGGGCGGCATTTCGATCAGCATCACGAAGGATCTCACCGTCGATCAACCGCCGCCGTTCAGCCCAGGTACGACGGTCGTTGCAGATAACACGGACGTCAAGGCGAAGGAGCAGAAGGCAAGTTCTATCGTGCTGCCCGCGACAGCGAACGTCGGCGACGTCGTCGGCGCATTGAATTCGGTCGGTGCGACGGCGCAGAACATCATTTCCATCCTGCAGGCGATGAAGGCCTCGGGGGCGCTCCATGCGGAGCTGGAAATCATTTGACGAGGTGAGACGGTATGCAGATTTTTGACGCTTTACATGCGGATGCGCTCCATGGACAGGGAGCGGCGAACAGCTCTTTGGAACAGGCGAAGGAGCGCGCGGACAGCGCGCAGTTTTCGGACAAGCTGAAGGAGGCGCAGAAGTCGCTCTCTCCCGAAAAGGGGCAGAAAGCACAGACTTCTGCCGAGGAAGCGGCGGCGAACAAGAAACTCATGGATGCCTGCAAGGGCTTTGAGTCGATGTTCCTCGACATCATGTACCGGCAGATGCGCCAGACTGTGCCGAAGGACACGCTCTTCGGGCACGACAACACGGATGACATCCTGGAGTCCATGCGCGATACGGCCATGGTGGAAAAGATGTCGGAAGCGGGCGGCATCGGCCTCGCCAAGACACTCTACGAGCAGCTGCAGCGCGAGGCGCATGCGATCAAGGTGGACGCATAAGGATTTGGGAACGGCATGGTTTTGCGCCATGCCGTTTTTTATTGGAAATATGCAGATTCCTTAAATTTTTTCCTTTTGCCAAGCAGGGAAATCGACGCCTTTTCCCGAAAGAATATAATATTCAGTAATCCAGTAAACCATGAAGTCATAAGGCAACGTATTCAGCAAGAAGAGGTGGCAGTTATGAAAATCAGCAACAAGGGTTTCGGCGCGTATGACATCCGTGGAATTTATCCGGAGGAGGTCAATGAGGAGCTTGCCTATCGCATCGGGCGCGTTTTCGTCGATCTCTTCCATGCGAAGAAGGTCGCAATCGGGCACGATATTCGTCTTTCCGGGCCTTCGATTCGTGACGCTCTTGCGAAGGGGCTGACGGAGGCGGGCGCCGATGTCATGGACATCGGGCAGTGCGGCACGGAGATGATCTATTTCACGACGGCGCACTATGGGCTGGACGGCGGCATCATGATCACGGCGAGCCACAACCCGAAAGAGTACAACGGCATGAAGTTCGTGCGCAAGGAATCGCGCCCGATTTCGAGCGATACGGGACTCAAGGACATCGAGAAGGCTGTGATGGAGGGCGATTTCAAGCCACTTGATCGCCCGAAAGGGAAGATTGAAGAGGTCGATGTGCTCGACGAGTATGTCAAGCACATCCTGACATACGTCGACCTCAAGGCGCTGAAGCCGTTCAAGATCGTCGTCAATACGGGCAACGGTGCGGCAGGGCCGATCATCAACGCGCTCGAAAAGCATCTGCCCTTTGAGATGGTCAAGGTGTTCAATGAGCCGGATGGCAACTTCCCGAACGGCGTACCGAACCCGATCCTGCAAGAGAATCGCGAGGCGACGGCGAAGGTGGTGCGCGAGTCGGGCGCTGCCGTCGGCATCGCTTGGGACGGCGACTTCGATCGCTGCTTCCTCTTCGACGAGAAGGGCGGCTTCATCGAGGGCTACTACATGGTTGGCTTCCTCGCGCAGGCGTTCCTCAAGAAGAACAAGGGCGCGAAGATCATCTACGATCCGCGCCTCGTCTGGAACACGATCGAAATCTGCAAAGAACTTGGCGGCGAGGCTGTGATGTGCAAGAGCGGCCATGCGTTTATCAAGGACAAGATGCGTAAGGTCAATGCGGTTTACGGCGGCGAGATGAGTGCACACCACTACTTCCGCGACTTCTCTTATTGCGACAGCGGCATGATTCCGTGGCTCTTGGTGCTCGAACTGATGAGCGCTGCAGGAAAGCCCTTGTCCGAACTTATGGCGGAGCGCATGGCGCGCTATCCGATCTCGGGCGAAGTCAACAGCAAGGTTGCCGATGCGCATGCCGTGATGAAGAAGGTCGAGGAAATCTACGGCGGCAAGGGCAAGGTTACGAAGGTGGACGGACTCTCCGTCGAGTTCGCGGACTGGCGCTTCAACCTGCGCATGTCGAACACGGAACCGGTGATCCGTCTCAATGTGGAGACTCGTCATGATGAAAAATTGATGAAGGAAAAGACGGAGGAACTCCTCGCTGTCATTCGGGGGTAATGATGACGAAGCAGAAAATCCGCAAGGCGATCATCCCTGCAGCGGGTCTTGGCACGCGCTTCTTGCCGGCGACGAAGGCGCAGCCGAAGGAGATGCTGCCCATCGTCGATACGCCGGCCATCCAGTTCATCGTTGAGGAGGCTGTCGCCTCGGGCATCGAGGAGCTTCTGATCATCACGGGACGCAACAAGCGCTCGATCGAAGATCACTTTGACCGTTCCCTGGAGCTGGAGATGCAACTCAAGGAGCACGGCAAGTATGACATGCTCAAGATGGTTGAGGAGATCTCGGACATCCAGATCCACTTCATCCGGCAGAAGGAGGCGCGCGGGCTCGGCCATGCCGTGCTCTGCGCACGCCAGTTCGTTGGTGATGAGCCTTTCGCCGTGCTCTTGGGTGACGATCTCGTCGACGCGAAGGTGCCGTGCCTCGCGCAGCTCATCGACGTCTATGAGGATTACGGCGGCAGCGTGCTCGGTGTGCAGCAGGTGCCGCAGAGCCAGGTTTCGCGCTACGGCATTGTCGCCCCGCACAAGGTGAAGCCGAATGTTTGGCAGGCGGTCGATCTCGTGGAAAAACCCGAGGCAGAAAAGGCGCCGTCGCGTCTCGCCGTGCTCGGTCGCTATGTGCTGACGCCGGCTATTTTCGACATCTTGGAGCATACGAAACCGGGTGCGGGAGACGAAATCCAGTTGACGGACGCCATCTGTGAGCTTGCGCGCAAGGAAAAGGTCTACGCCTATCGTTTCGAGGGAAGGCGCTACGACATCGGCGACAAGGAAGGCTTCTTGGAGGCGACGGTGGAGCAGGCTTTGAAACGGCCAGAGATCCGCGACGACTTCATGGCGTATCTCGTACAAAGGATCGGGCCTTTGCTCCGACAAAAGATGGAAGAAGATGCGGAGTAATTGCCTAAGTGGGGATTGTTCTTTTTCCAGTGGTGTGCTATACTGTAAGTATTAAGTTCTGATGTGAGCCTTGGTCTCAAATATGACTGATGGCATGGGGGGGTTGATGCTCGATGGGGTTGAAGTTGAAGTCGGGATTCCTTTTTGACTACGATAATCTCTATGGCCCGGGCAAGGTGACAGAGACTGATGTCAAGGAAATGGCGGACAGGATGAAGAAGGCGCATGAGGCGATGAAAGTCATGCGCTCGACGGGTGTCATTCGCGGCCATCTGTCGAAGGACGGCACGCCCGAAAAGGTGCTCTTCTCCGAGCTGCCGTATGTCGCCGACGGGCATTTGAACTCGCCCGCCTCGCTCGCGCGCCTGAAGGAATTGACGGCGCATGTCAAGAATCATACGGACGCCGTCATCTCGCTCGGGATCGGTGGCTCCTATCTCGGCAACAAGGTACTTTTCGATGTAGAGTGCGGTGCCTACTGGAACGAGAGGACGGAAGAAGAGCGCGGCGGCTTTCCTAAGGTCTATTTCAGCGGCAACAACATTGACCCGCGTGCGACGGGCGATCTTCTCCGTTCGCTCAAGAATCAGGCGAAGATCGCCAGAAGCCACAAGAAGCGTGCGCTTCACGTGATGCTCCTCGTGATCTCGAAGTCGGGCGGCACGCTTGACACGATGTCGAACTTCATGGTAGTCTACAAGGCACTGCGAGACGATGCGGATATCGAGGTCGAAGTTGTCGCCGTGACCGATCCGAATGAAGAGAAGCCGACGCTTTTGAAGAAGCTTGCGAAAGATAAAGGCTGGCAGACGTTCGCCGTGCCCGACGGCGTGGGCGGACGCTTCTCGATCTTCTCCGAGGTCGGGCTGTCGCTCGCGGCCTGCATCGGCTTCGACATCGAATCGTTCCTCGCGGGTGCTCGTGCGATGGACGAGGCATGCCAAGCGGACGACGTATGGCAGAATCCGGCGATGCTCAATGCGGTCTTGAAGTTCATCGCTTCCGAGAAGTATGGGCGAGACATCGAGGTCATGATGCCCTATGGCGACTACATGAAGTCGGTCTCCGAGTGGTACATCCAGCTCTTGGCGGAGTCCTTGGGCAAGGAGGTCGATCGCGAGGGCAATGAAGTCTGCTACGGCAGGACACCCGTCGTCGCCGTCGGCACGACGGACATGCATGCGCAGACGCAGCAGCATCAAGAGGGCAAGCGCAACAAGGTCGTGCAGTTCATCCGCTTGGAAAAGTGGGCGGACGACCTCGTGATCCCGAACGAATTTCCCGATGTGAAGAAGCTGGCGGACATCTCGGGGCTGACGATGGGCGAGGCACTTGAGGTCGCACGTCAATCGAACGCCGACGCGCTTGCCTCGAATGAACGCTTCAATGCGCTGTTCTCGCTGCCCGAACTCAATGCCTTCCATCTGGGAGAATTGCTTTATCTCTTGGCTCTGAGCATTGCCTACGAGGGAGAGTTTGCCGATGTCGACGCGTTCAATCAGCCTGGCGTTGAGTCGTACAAGCGCATCATGGGGCCGAAGCTCGAAGCGCTCAAGGCGGCGAAAAAGTAGCTGGGGCATATTGCAAAGTAAAGGATCATAAAATGACGGAAGCTCTGCGAGGATCTTCTTGGAGAGAGCTTCCGCAAGACATAGGGAGCATCGACGGATCGGTGTTTCCGTCGTATACTCGCAAGAGGCGAGATCAACAGCTCTGCGGATTCTGGCAAGGAGGAAGCGGGGCTGTTTTATTCCTTGGAAAACGGGAATTTATTCGTGATTCTCTTGAAAGGAGGTGATAGAGAATGCTGAAAAGGGATGAGAGAAAATCAGGAGAAGAGATGAAGGAGAATACGGGCGTGCGTGAAGTTTTGGCGGACGGTTGGTTTACCGCCTTGCGCGAACGTCTTGTCGGCACTGGTGAGGATGTCAGGCTGCAAGGGCGGCGACCGATTCTTCTCGCGGCTCTTCTTGTCGCCGTGGGCGCGTGGTTCTTTGTTGAAGGGACGGAGCCGGAGGAAGGCGTGTTCGTCGCACCGCCCTCGGCAGCGGTGTCTCAGGCGCCGTTGCGTGAGGATGTGACGGGAATGAAGGAGGCGCAGAATAAAAAGGCGTTGGCCGATCCGTTCGCACTGCTTCATGGTGAGGAACAGGCGACGGTTGCGGCGATGGCCGCTGTCGGCGGCGGTGACGAACGGTGTGCTGCCGCGCTGAACCGTGCGACGGACAAGAGCGGTAGCGATTCGAGTGCAGGCGGGCGCCAGAATGAGAAAACTGCGGCCTCGCCGAACGGTGTAGCAGTGGGGAAGACCGCCAGTGCTGCTGTGCCGCAGGTGCGTGGTACGGTGACGAGCAATGTCGGAACCGTGCTGTTGCTCTCGGTCGGCGGACACGATTTTTTCCTCGCTGAGGGCGAGGAAAAAGAGGGCGTGCTGCTGCAGTCGCTTTCGGACAAAAGCGCCGTCGTCGTGGTCGGCGGCAAGTCGTACACACTGAACCTTCCCGGATGAATCTGCTCGATGCAGTTCGGGAAAAATAGCGTCTAAGGGATGAGCTGGGAGAGGATTGTTTGTGCTCCAAGGAGGGAGTTCGATATGGGCAGCTTGCCGAGAGTCGGTGCATTTTTCCTTGCCGCATGGTTTGCCGGCTCTTCACCGGCATCGGCTTCTCCCTTGACGCTTGAAGTTGTTGATGCGGATGTGACGGCGATTCTGACGTCCATTGCCCGGCTTTCGGGACTCGACCTCATACTTGACGATTCTGTGAAAGGACGCATCAGCCTCAGCCTCAAGGATGTTGAGCCGGAAGAAGCACTGATGCTCATCGGCAAGGCGAAAGGGCTGGTAGTGCAGCATGAGGGAAAAGTCCTTCTCGTGCGCGCGGCGAAGGAGGCAACGCCTTTTTACCGCATGCACGTGCTGCCCGTTCGCTATGCGGATCTTGATACGGCTTTCGCTGCCGTAAAATTATCTTTGGGAGAAGCAGGAATTTTCGCGATAGACGAGAATAAGAAAAATGGGAAGGAAGATATAAGCGAGCAGGGGCTTTACCGAACGGGAGAGCGGCTTTTGATTGACCGTGCGACAAATGCCCTGCTTTTCTATGGAACAGAAGAGGAGAAGGTACGCGCTGAGGCTGTGCTGCATTCGCTCGATGTGCCTACCGAGCAGGTATCTTTGGAGGCGCGTGTCGTCGCATTGGAGAAAAACGCGGCGAAGGAACTCGGTGTAGACTGGGATTGGTCGCCGCTGCCCATCGATTCGCACGGCACGGCGAAGGGCGGCTCGGAGGGTGGAAGAAGAGGCATCGATGGTGAGGTGCCGGGCGTCATCCGCTTCGGCAGGACGCCCGAAGGAAAGCCCTATGAGTTCTACTATCGGGCGAAGATCGCGGCACTCGTCACGGATGGCAAGGCAAACGTCTTGGCACGTCCGAACATCACGACGCTGCAGGGCAGGGAAGCCGTGATCAACATCGGCGGTTCCGTGCCCGTGCCCGAGACGCAGACGACGAATTCTACGGTGACGACCTCGATAACGTATAAGAAGGCGGGCATCATCCTGCGCTATACGCCGCGCATTCATGAAAACGGCGAGATCACGGCGCGGGTTCACACGGAGGTCAGTTCTCCTGTCTACGTCGACGCCCTCAAGGCGTACAAGTTCCAGGAGCGCTCGGCCGATACGACCGTGCGCTTAAAAGACGGCGAGACCATGGTCATTGGCGGGCTCATCGGCAGCGAGGAATCGCGCGTTTTTGCAAAGGTGCCGCTCTTGGGTGACATCCCCATACTTGGCGCATTCTTCAAGAGCGTGCGCCACACGAAGACCGATTCGGAAATCATGATATTTTTGACCGCGCACATCTTGCGCGATACTTTTTCTCCTGCCGAAGGAACGGCGGAATCAGAGCGGAAAGGAAAGGATGTTTGGCAATGACAATCAAGATCTTGATCGCGGACGACCATGCGCTGCTTCGGCAGGGGGTTAAACGCGTGCTGAATTTCGAAGACGACCTGGAGGTCATCGGCGAGGCGGAGGACGGGCAGGAGACGCTTGCCAGAACCCTCGTTCTGCAGCCCGACGTGCTGCTCCTCGACCTCAATATGCCCGGGCTGTCGGGTCTTGAGGTGGCGTGCCAGCTCCAGGCGGCGAAGTCCAAGACCAAGATCATCGTGCTGACGATTCACGACAGTGACAATTATGTACTTGAACTCTTGAAAAACGGCGTCCTCGGCTATCTCCTTAAGGATGTCGAGCCTTCGATGCTCATCAAGGCGATTCACGTCGTCAACGAGGGCAATGCTTTCGTCTACCCGTCTCTCGCCGAGCGTCTCTTCGGCGGCGTCGCCGAGGATGAGAACATCAACGAGAAGGCGCGCACGATGTGGCGCGAGAGCCGCTCCGAGCGCTTAACCTCGCGTGAGATGGACGTCTTGTCGTGTATTGCCAAGGGCTTCAGCAATCAGGACATCGCGCAGGCGCTCTTCGTCAGCGAGAAGACGGTCAAGAACCATCTGACGAATATCTTCCGCAAGCTCAACGTCAACGACCGCACGCAGGCTCTGATCTATGTCTTGAAGCATAAGATCATGACGCTGGAATGAGCAGCAGGCATTTTCGGCCGATGCATACGGAGCGTATGCATCGGCCTTTTTATGATAATTATTATCTACAAGGACTTTTGCTTTATGGGATTGACATTTATGATAAAACCACCTAAAATGAAAGGAAATAAATCCCGAGTAAAATACCATGAAACCTTTAGAAGACGCTACCTTCTTGAAGGCGATTGAACATAATGCGTTGCACGGCGGCGAATTGCCAAAAGATTCCGTGCGGAAGAAAGGAGCATCATCATGTCGGATGCATTGCTGAACATCAAGAATCTCTCCGCAGGCGTGGAGGGAAAAGCGATATTAAAGAAACTCAGCCTGACGATCAACAAGGGCGAGGTACATGTGATCCTAGGGCCGAACGGCTCGGGCAAGTCGACGCTCATGAACGTCATCATGGGTCATCCGAAGTACGAGGTGACGGCGGGCGATATTTCTTTCGAGGGCAAGAGCCTACTGGAAAAGAAGACGTTCGAGCGCGCGAGGGAAGGTCTCTTCCTCTCGTTCCAGACGCCCGAGGAGATCCCGGGCATCACGGTCGAGAACATGCTTCGGACGGCGAAGCAGGCGGTGACGGGCGAGAAGGTCAAGATCATGGCTTTCAAGAAGGAACTCAAAAAGACGATGGAAGAGCTGAAGATCGATCCTTCGTATGCCGAGCGTTACATGAACGTGGGCTTTTCGGGCGGCGAGAAGAAGCGCAATGAGATCCTGCAGCTTTTGATGCTCGCGCCGAAGCTCGCGCTGCTCGATGAGACGGATTCGGGACTCGACGTCGATGCCGTACAGATCGTTTCCTCGGGTATCGAGAAGTACCATACGGCGGACAACAGCTGCCTCATCATCACGCACAACTCGAAGATTCTGGAAAAGCTCAAGGTCGACCGCGTGCATGTCATCATCGGTGGCACGATCGTCGAAGAGGGCGGCCCCGAACTCATCGACGAGGTGAACCGCCGCGGCTTCACGCACATCCTCGACGACGCTGCGGCAAAGTGAGGTGGGCGAGATGGCAAAGAAGAAAACCTTTGTGGAGGACATCGAACGCACGCTCTACGACATCAAGAACCACGACGTCCCCGTCTACAAGGCGCAGCAGGGGCTGACGGAGGACATCATCCGCGACATCGCGAAGCAGAAGCACGATCCCGATTGGATGCTTGAGTTCCGCCTGAAGTCGCTCGAGACGTACAACAAGATGGCGCTTCCCTCGTGGGGGCCGGATCTCTCAGAGCTGAATATGGATGAGATCGTCACCTACGTGCGCCCTGATGCGAAGATGACGGGAAACTGGAAGGAAGTTCCCGAGGACATCAAGGATACGTTCGACCGACTCGGCATCCCCGAAGCGGAGAAGACGTCGCTCGCGGGCGTCGGCGCACAGTACGATTCGGAAGTCGTCTACCACAGCATACAGGAAAGCCTCGTGAAGCAGGGCGTCGTCTACACCGATATGGAAACGGCGCTCGTCGAGCACGAGGAGTTGGTCAAGAAGTACTTCATGAAGCTCGTGCCGCCGAAGGATCACAAGTTCGCGGCGCTGCACGGCGCCGTCTGGTCGGGCGGCTCCTTCGTCTACGTGCCCGAGGGCGTCAATGTGGAGATTCCATTGCAGTCGTATTTCCGGCTCAACGCGCCGGGCGCGGGGCAGTTCGAACACACGCTGATCATCGTGGAAAAAGGCGCGAACCTGCACTTCATCGAGGGCTGCTCGGCGCCGAAATACAATGTGACGAATCTCCATGCAGGCTGCGTCGAACTGTTCGTCAAGGAAGGGGCACGGCTTCGCTACTCGACGATCGAGAACTGGTCGCGCAACATGATGAACCTCAACACGAAACGCGCCCTCGTTGAAAAAGACGGCCTGATCGAGTGGGTCTCCGGCTCTTTTGGCTCGCACGTCTCCATGCTCTACCCGTGCAGCATTCTGCACGGCGAGCGCGCACGCTGCGAGTTCACGGGCGTGACCTTTGCGTCGAAAGGGCAGACGCTCGACACGGGCGCGACGGTCATCCACACGGCGCCGCACACATCGGCGACGATCAACACGCGCTCGATCTCAAAGGCGGGCGGCAAGGCGATCTACCGAAGCGCTGTGAAGGTAGCGAAGAATGCACCTTTCACGAAATGCTCGGTCAACTGCGAATCCCTGATGCTCGACAGCATCTCGCGCTCCGACACGCTTCCTGCCATGGACATCGAGGGCGATGAGGCGGACATCGGGCACGAGGCGAAGATCGGCCGCATCAGCGACGAGGCGGTCTACTATCTGACGAGCCGGGGCATCGACGAGGAGGAGGCGCGCGCGATGATCGTGCGAGGTTTCGTCGAGCCGATCGCGAAGGAACTGCCTTTGGAATATGCCGTTGAGATGAACAATCTCGTCAATATCGAGCTTGAAGGCACGATGGGCTAAGGAGGGGAAGAATATGCAGAATCAAGAACTTTTCAGCTCCATTCCCATGCGCACTTGGCGCTGGCTCGGCGTCAACGGCGCGGCTCTGCCCGCAGGGCTCGATGTCGCCGAAGTGCAGAAGATCCATGTGAAGGCGGGCGAGAAGAAGGAAGCCGTCCAGATCTATCGGGAGGGCGGCCATGCCGAGATCGAGGCGCATGTTGAGGCAGGCGGAACGCTTTCCCTCGTCAAGGTGCAGCTCGTGCCCGAAGGGGAAGACCATGCCGACGACGTCAAGGTGTGCGTCGAAGAGGGCGGCGCATTCTCCTATACGATCTTTGAGGTCGGCGCGAACGAGCTCGTATCGAAGCTTTCCGTCGAGCTTGCGGGAAAGGACGCCGCAGCGGATATCGCGGCCTTTTACTTCGCTGACAAGAAACGCAAGTTCGACTTCAACTATCTCGTGCGCCAGAGGGGCGAGCATACGGACGCAAATATGCAGGTCAAGGGCGCATTGATGGACGAGGCGCAGAAGGTGTTTCGCGGCACGCTCGACTTCATCGCAGGTTCAGCTGGCTCCGTCGGTCGCGAGAACGAGGACGTCATTGTCCTCTCGCCCGGCGTGCGCAATCGCTCCGTGCCGCTGATGCTCTCAGGCGAGGGTGACGTTGACGGACATCATGCCGTGAGCATCGGCAAGATGGACGAGGCGAAGCTCTTCTATTTGATGAGCCGCGGACTCGATCTCGCCGAGGCGCGGCGCCTCGTCGTCGAGGCCGATCTCTTCCCCGTGCTCGCGCGCATCTCGGACGAAGCGCTCAAGGAGGAGATCGCCGCTTCCATCGAAGGGAGGATCGGAGATGCGGACTGAGGAAGACATTCGCAAGGATTTTCCCTTGCTCACGCACAAGATGAACAATCAGCCGCTCGTCTACCTCGACAACGGCGCGACGACGCAGAAGCCGAACGAGGTCATTCAGGCGATCTGCGGTTATTACGGCGGCTGCAACGCGAACCCGCATCGGGGCGCGTACGCGCTCTCCGTCAAGGCGACGGACATCTACGAGTACACGCGTGCCGCGACGCGCTCCTTCATCCATGCGCGCCTGCCGCAGGAGATCATCTTCACGAAGAACGCGACAGAGGCGCTGAACCTCGTCGCCTACAGCTACGGTCTCGCGAATGTCGAGGCGGGCGACGAGATCGTCATCTCCATCGCCGAGCATCACTCGAACCTCGTGCCGTGGCAGATGGTCGCTCAGGCGAAGGGCGCTGTCTTGAAGTACATGTACCTCGAAAAGGACGGCAGGCTCTCCGTCGAGGAAGCGAAGAAGAAGATTACGAAGAAGACGAAGATTGTCGCCGTCACGGAAGTCTCGAACGTCCTCGGCCTCATCAATCCTGTCAAGGAGATTGCCGCCGTCGCGCACGAAAACGGCGCCGTGATCCTCGTCGACGGCTCGCAGAGCGCGGCGCACATGGCGGTCGATGTGCAGGATATGGACTGCGACTTCTTCGCGTTTTCGGGGCACAAACTGCTCTCGCCCATGGGCATCGGCGTGCTCTACGGCAAGGAGGCCTTGCTCGATGCCATGCCGCCGTTTTTGCGCGGCGGCGACATGATCGAGTATGTCACCGAGCAGGAGACGACGTTCGCCGAGCTGCCGCAGAAGTTTGAGGCGGGCACGCAGAACGTCGGCGGCGCAGCAGGCCTTCGCGCCGCCATCGAATACCTCGAAAAGACGGGCTTCGACACCGTGCGCCGCATCGAGCAGGAACTTGTGAACTACGCGCTGCCCAAATTGCGCGAGATCCCCTTCGTCGAGCTTTACGGCTGCGACGCCGACCCTGCCTTGAAGACGGGCATCATCACGTTCAACGTCAAGGACGTCCATCCGCACGACGTCGCGACGATCCTTGACTCCTTCGGTGTTGCCGTGCGTGCCGGCCACCACTGCGCCCAGCCCCTGATGAAGTATCTCGGGCAGAACGCCACATGCCGCGCGAGCTTCTACCTCTACAATACGAAGACGGATGTTGACCGCTGGATCGAAGCCTTGAAAGAGGTCAGGAAGGTGATGCATCTATGAGCCTTACGGACATCTATACGGAGCTGATCGCCGAGCACAGCCGCTCGACGGAAAATAAGCATGAACTTGCGGGCGCGACGATCAAGGAGCGCGGGCACAATCCCTCGTGCGGTGACGAGATCACGTTGGAGCTCATCGTCGAGGCGGGCAAGATCAAGGACGCTGCCTTCACGGGCGTCGGCTGTGCCATCTCGCAGGCTTCTACCTCAATGATGATCGACCTCGTCAAGGGCAAGAGCGTTGAAGAAGCGCACCATCTCGCCGATCTCTTCATCTCGATGATCAAGGGCAGAAAGCTCTCGGAGGAAGAACTAGAAGAACTCGACGAGGCTGCCGCGCTTGAAGGCGTCTCGCACATGCCCGCACGCGTCAAGTGCGCCGTGCTTTCGTGGCACACGCTTGATACGGCGCTTAAAAAGGAATAAGGAAGAAGCCGCTCCTGCATCGTTTTGATGTCGGGGCGGCTTTTTTCATCGCAATCAAGAAGAAATCGTTTAACAAAAAGCGTGAAAATAACGAAATAAGTAATGAAGTGGGTTCATATCCCATGATATGTTTTTCGGAAAGCCTTGCTTTGGTTAGTAAGGGATTGCCAAGAGGGGGTATAGGCAATGTGGCAGTATAAGGCGGATATTCCCGAAACACACTATCAAAATCAATGCGTCAAGCTTCTCTTGCAAAAGCTCGGCGCTATCTTGTTCAGCTACGAACTGAAGACGGATACGATGTCCTTTCGCTTGGTGCGCGGCGGTATGCAGGCTCGTGAGATCGTGGGTTTTCGCCGCACGATGAACGCCGAGCGGCGTCTGATGGTACATCCGGATTTCCTCGAGCAGATGATCGCCTTCTTCTCGGGCCAGAATACGGAACGCGACAGTTTCCTGCTCGACATGGGGAATCCCCCGACGGGCAAGTACTCGTGGTACAAGTTTGTCATCGAGCAGGAGAACGATGAATACGGACACTTGGGCACCGTGCGCGGCGTCATGTGGCGCACAGACCGCCTGCATGATGCGGCGAAGGAAGGTGGACGCTTCCGCTCCGAACTTGATTCCGTTACGGGCGTTGCTAACGAGAACGGCTTGCTCAAGGAAGCCGACCGTTTTCTTACAGGTGAAGGAAAGAAGGATATCAATGCACTCGTCCTCGTGCGTTTGGATTGCTATGGGGATTTGGAAAAGCGTCTGGGAAAGCGCGGCGCGGAAACGCTTCTCGTGAGGCTTTGCAACTCCATCGGCGGTAAGTTCCGCTCGGGCGATGTGCTTGCGCATCTTGGCGATGGCGCGTTCGCCGTCTTTGTGCGCGATGTGACGAGCAAGCCGCTTTTGGAACTGAACGTCAAGGGCATCGAAGCGATTTTCCGTCCGGGAAATGCGGAATATGGAAAGTACGGCATGAAGTGCCGCATCACGCTCGCCTATTCGCCGGAGGAAGGCATACGCTGCCGCGACCTTCTCAACGCAGCGAGGAAAAAGGCGCCGCTTCTCTGAGTGTGCAGCAGATCAATATGCAGCAAAAAAGCCTGCCCTCCAAAGAGGTGCAGGCTTTATTTTCATGGTGCGATCGGCGCGATTCGAACGCGCGACCCCCTGCTTAGGAGGCAGATGCTCTATCCAGCTGAGCTACGACCGCAGGCAATGTGTATATTCTAGCAGAAGAAGCGCGAATATGCAAGCGTTAAAAGCGGGCAAAGGAACGGGGCGAGATGTTCGGCATGGTTTTTCTGCTCGGAACAGTCAATCATTTTTCCGAAGTGCGTGGTCGACGTCTTCCTGCTTGCCTGCGACAAGGACGGCGGCATTGGCGGCGAGGATGGTTTGGGCGGAGATATTGAGGTCGATGCGGTCGCCTGCTTTGATGCCGAGGATGTTCAGGTGATGACGGCGGCGGATATCAAGCTCGATGATGCTTTTCCCTTCCCATGCTTTGGGCACGGGCACTTCGTAGATGGCGTATTCGTCGCTGAGCGGGAAGTAGTCGAGGATGTGGTTGGAACCGCAGCGGATGGCCGTCCAAAGGGCGAGTTGGCGCTCGGGGTAGACGGTTTCGTCCGCGCCGTTTCGCAGCAGAAATTTCTCATGAATGTCACGCGAAGCGCGTGCTACGACATAGCGAGCGCCGAACTCCTTGAGGAGCGAGGTCGTTTCGAGGGAGCTCTGAAAGTCATCGCCGATGGCGACGATGCAGACATCGAAGCTGGGGATGTCGAGAGACTGCAGAAAGTCTGCATTGGTGCTGTCGGCGATGAGCGCATTCGTCACGAGCGGCAGTATGCGATTTACACGGTCTTCGTCGTGGTCGACGGCGAGGACCGCATGCTGCATGTCGTGCAGCTTTTCGGCAATGTGGCGGCCGAAGCGGCCGAGACCGATGAGCAGGATGGATTTCATGATGTTCCTCCTATCCGATGGTGATTCGTTCCTCCGGGCGGCGTCCGGATTCGTGCCGGCCGCGCGCGTGTGCCGCAAAGATGACCGTGAGGCCGCCGATGCGTCCGAAGAACATTAAAATCATCATGACGCATTTGGAAAGCGGGCCAAGATCCTCGGTGACGCCGATGGAAAGACCGACGGTCCCCAACGCGGAAGCCGTCTCAAAAGCGCTGTCAATCAAGCGGATGTCGTCGATGAGGTTGAGCAGCACGCTGCCGGAGGCAAAAAGCAGCAGATACATCATGAGGATGGTGACGGCGTGACGCTGGGTTTCGGGCGAAAGACGACGAGAGAAGCAGGTCGGATTCTCTTTGAGCTGAAAGGTGGCGATCATGATGGCGAACAAGGTGAAAGCCGTCGTCGTCTTGATGCCGCCCGCCGTGGAGCCGGGAGAGCCGCCGATGAGCATCAGGACGATGAGAGCGGCGCGTCCCGTCTCGCTGAAGTCTTTGATGTCGATCGTATTGTAGCCGGCAGTGCGGGTCGTGACGGATTGAAAGAGGGAGATCAGGAAGTGTTCGCCCGTGGAAACGCCGGGATCAAGCTCGAAGAAAAAGAAGAAAAGCGCAGGAACAAGGATGAGGACTGCCGTCATCGTGAGGGCGATCTTGCTTTGCAGGCTGTAGGCGCGAAAATTTCTGCGGTTCAGACGTATGTCCGCCCAGGTGGTGAAGCCGAGGCCGCCGGCGATGATGAGGAGCATGACCGTGATGTTTACGACGGGGTCGGCAGCGAAGTCCATCAAGGAATTGCCGAAGAGGTCGAAGCCCGCATTGCAGAAGGATGAGATGGAGTGAAAGACGGCGAAGTAAATGCCGCGCACGAGGCCGACTTTTTGGCAAAAAGAAGGGGCGAGGAAGAGCGCGCCGAGAAATTCGATGAAGAAAGTCAAGCGCAGAATGAAGTAGAGGAGCGGCACGATGCCGCCGAGCTGCGGCGCTGAGACAGCTTCCTTGGAAAGGCTGCGCTGCATGAGTCCGATGCGCTGTCCGGAAAGAGCGGCGAGAGAAACGGCGACTGTGATGACGCCGAAGCCGCCGACTTGAATCATGGCGAGGATGACGAGCTGACCGAAAAGCGTCCAGTAGGAAGCGGTGTCCACGGCGGTGAGTCCTGTCACGCAGCTGGCGGAAACGGCAGTGAAGAGCGCGTCCGAAAGGGAGGCGCCCTCGCCGTTTGCCGTTGCCCAAGGCAGCATCAGAAGTCCTGTGCCGCAGAGGATCAGGACGAGGAAACTCAAGATGATGATGCGGAAAGGCGACAGCCTTCGCAAGAGACCGATGATGTTCATAAGACAGCCTCGCTCTATAATAAAGGAATCCCGGATAAATTCAGCTGCCTGTCTTCGCGCATGTGTTTGCCTGCGTTTTTGAAAAGCACGTCCCTATTGTACGCTCCTTTTCTTGTTTATGCAAGGAAAAATACGGAGGCACAAGAGAGCAGGATTATTCTTAAATAATTTTTATTCTCTTATTATCATATCTTTCGTTTTCTGTGGTATAGTGGAGAAAAGAAAGTGCATTTCATGACCTAGAGGGAGGTACCTATGAAAATTCCATCCTTACGCATCATCTGCGCCTTGGGGCTTGCATTTTGTCTGGGCGGCTGCGGGGCGGCGCCCGCAGCGATGGCTGAGATGCCTGAGGAAATCGTGCAGAAGAACACGCCGCAAGAAGGCGAGGCGGAGATTTACCTCGCGGGCGGCTGCTTCTGGGGCACGGAGCATTACTTGAGCCTTGCGCCCGGCGTCATATCGGCGGAGAGCGGCTACGCGAACGGGCGCACGGCGCGTCCATCGTATCGCGAGGTATGCTCGGGCAGCGGTCATGCCGAAGCCGTGCATGTCGTCTATGATCCGAAGGTTCTGCCGCTCGAAAAGCTGTTGGAACTGTTTTACGAGTCCATCGACCCGACGGCGAAGAACCGCCAGGGCAACGATGTCGGTGAGCAGTATCGTTCGGGGATCTACTATGTGGCAAAGAGCGGCAGGGCGCACGGGGAAGTCGCTGTGATCGGCGATTCGCTGCGTCGCCTGGAGGAGAGGTTGAAAAAGCCTATTGCCATAGAGACGGGGCCAATCGTGAACTTTTACCGCGCGGAAGAGGAGCATCAGAAGTATCTCGAAAAGCATCCGGACGGCTACTGCCATATCCCGCTTTCGTTGATGGCCGACATGCGCGGGAAGAGCGAAGCGGCGAAGGAAGGGCAGAAGGAGAAGTCTTATGCGAGGCCGTCGGACGAGGAACTCAAGGAGCGCCTGACGGCGATGCAGTACAAGGTGACGCAGGAGAAGGCGACGGAAGCGCCGTTTCAGAATGAATACGATCATGAGTTTCGCGCGGGAATCTATTGCGATGTGACGACGGGGGAGCCGCTCTTCGTTTCGACGCACAAGTATGATTCGGGCTGTGGCTGGCCGGCCTTCTCGCGTCCGATCGACGCCTCGCTCATCGCGGAGCACGAGGATACGTCGCACGGCATGGTGCGCACGGAGGTCACGGCAGCCAAGAGCGGCGCTCACCTCGGGCACGTCTTTGAGGACGGTCCCAAGGAATTGGGCGGCATCCGCTACTGCATCAACAGCGCTTCTCTGCGCTTCGTGCCGAAAGAAGAGATGGAAGCGCAGGGCTACGGTGCATATCTGCCGCTGCTGGATGAATGATAGGCTGTGAAAAAGGAAGAGCCGGGCGAAGATGGATTTCATCTTCGCCCGGCTCTTTTTGGATGTGCGCCCGGCGGCGCACGTTTCTTTTCAGCCTTGACAATCTTTGGCATAGTGCATACTATGATAGTAGAATAAGGTGAGGAAGCTATAGGCGCGGTGAGGATAATCAAGAAGGACATTCCTGCGGAATATGATATGCTGATTCAAAAATTCCGCTTGATCGACGATACGTTTTTCAACGTATGTTTTGACAACTATGTCGAGGGAATGCAGCTCCTGCTGCGTATCTTCTTTGACCGCGACGATCTCGTTGTCAAGCATGTCGTCACGCAGCAGAGTGCGGATAATCTCTATGGTCGCGGCGTGCGTTTTGATGTTTTGGCGGAGGACAGCGAGGGAAAGCTCTATGACTGCGAGGTACAGCGTGCCAACGAGGGTGCCGCTCCGCATCGGGCACGCTACAACAGCAGCATGATGGATTCGCGGGAACTGGCAAAAGGAGCGGAGTTCTCTGAACTTCCAGAGACATGGGTGATCTTCATTACAGAAAACGACATCTATGGAACGGGTTGTCCGCTTTACCATGTGGATCGAATCATAGAGGAGCTTCAGCGACCGTTTGATGATGGGGCGCATATCCTCTACGTCAATGGTGCGAATCATGATGATACGCCGCTCGGGCGATTGATGCAGGATTTTTTCTGCGAGAATCCAAACAAGATGAATTATAAGGAGCTGGCTGAAAGAGCCGACTATTTTAAGGCAGAAGCAGAGGGGGTACATACCATGTGCGAATTGATGGAGAAATTCGGAGAGAAGAAATTGGAAGAGGGGCGTATGGAATCGGCTCGTCGAACGGCGACGGCTTTAATTGCTTTGGGGAAACTCACACTTTCCCAGATTGCTGAAGCAACACAGTTGCCCCAGGAAGAAGTTGAACGATTGGCAGGGTCAACAGGAGCATAAGAGAAGATCGCTTGTTCCTCAACATTTTGCCCGAGAGAAGGCCACTGGTTGCATTCAGTGTGTGGAATCTCTCGGGTTTTTGTTGCTAAAAATTCCGACCTTCTGGAAACATGAAAACGACATTTATGGAGAGGGGGTTCCTCTGTACCGTTGATGCAGGAAGAGGTTGAATGTTGGGCAGGAACGACCTGCGTATAAGATGAAAACCTGCTGTGTCTCACTTTGAGACATGTTGCCTTATTCAAAACTTCACCCGAGGGAAAATTTGCCAGAGATATCCGGTGTGCGAAATTCTTCGGTTTTCATATTCTATTAAGAATGATGCTTTTATCTGAGGGTTAATTGTAAAATGAAGTTGAACAGCTAAACAAAAACAAAATCCATAGTGACATCCCGTGCTATAATGCTCATGTGCGGCAAAGTAACACACAAGAATTTTGCAGACAGCAGCCCCGATTATTCCGTATCTGTTTATTAAAATTTAGAAAAATTATAATTTCATATTGATTTTTTTCGATTTGAAGCATATACTTAAATCAAGAAATTTGGATTTGAGGTGAGAGCATGGCAACTATTTATGAGGAAAGAGCAAAAATTTTTAAAGCTTTAAGTGATGAGCGTAGATTACGCATTTTAGAACTTTTGCAGAATGGAGAAAAGTGTACTTGCACTTTAACCGATGAAGTGAATATGCCTCAATCTTCGCTTTCCTATCACATGAAAATTCTATGTGAAGCAGGTATTGTGACAGGTCGTGAGGACGGTAAATGGACACATTATCAAATCAGCAAGCAAGGCAGTGAAAAGGTACTGGCTTTATTGAAAGATACGATTGCTATTGACGAAACAAATATGAGTTGTAATAAGTGTTCAAACACCTAAAAGCCGTTCCAATATGGCAACGGTTTTTTTTAGGAATATCAAATCGAAAATTCTTGATTTATAAGAAAGAGAGGTTAGGATATGCAGGCACTAAAAAGTGTTTGGGATTTCTTTCAGAATGAAATCCTCGGTATGAAATGGCTAAACCAACTGATAGGAAATCTGTTAGAAGCGTGTGGTCTATCTACTGAAACTCGGTTAGGGGGAAGCGTTCAGTTTTTCATCTACGACACCATAAAAATTATGCTATTGCTGGGCGTTTTAATTTTGATAATTTCGTATATTCAAAGTTATTTCCCGCCGGAGAGAACCAAAAAGATATTAGGGAGATTTCGAGGAATAGGGGCAAATATGATAGCTGCCCTTTTGGGAACAGTTACGCCGTTTTGTTCTTGTTCGTCCATTCCAATATTTATCGGTTTTACCAGTGCCGGGCTGCCGCTGGGTGTTACGTTTTCTTTTTTAATTTCTTCTCCTATGGTAGACCTCGGCTCTCTTGTACTCCTTATGAGCATATTTGGCTGGAAAGTGGCAATCGTGTATGTTCTGCTCGGACTTATAATTGCTGTTGCAGGAGGGAGTTTAATCGAAAAACTACACCTTGAAAATGAAGTAGAGGAATACATTAAAAATGGAAAATCCGTTGATATTCCGCAGGAAGAATTGCACTTTAAGGATAGACTTCATTTTGCATGGGAACAGGATGTATCTACTGCGAAAAAGGTTGCACCTTATGTCTTGATCGGTGTAGGTATCGGGGCTATTATTCATAACTGGATACCAGAAGAAATCATTGTTAAGATACTCGGAGCTAATAACCCATTTGGTGTAATTATCGCAACTATTGCCGGAGTACCCATGTATGCAGATATTTTTGGAACAATTCCGATTGCAGAAGCACTACTGGCAAAGGGAGCATTGTTGGGCGTTGTTTTATCTTTTATGATGGGCGTTACCACTTTGTCCCTGCCTTCAATGATTATGCTTCGTAAAGCTGTAAAACCTAAACTTTTATGGATTTTTATCGCAATCTGTATGGTCGGAATTATACTGGTTGGCTATCTCTTTAACGCCATTCAGCCAATACTAATTTGAAATGAGGTAGAAAAATACACTGCGAAAATGTAAAAGAATGTATTTGTCCTAAAATATCGTGCCAAAATCATGGGAGGTGTTGTGCTTGCGTCATAAAGCACCGTACAACGGATAGTTTGCCTTATTGCTTGTTCCCGGATAATGGTGGGGATAAAAGTGTTGTGGTCAAGCGTTGTTGTAACACGAGTGTCCAATCAACTTATGTCGAATACCTCGCTTCGAATGGCGTACGATAGCCGTTATAAGAATGTGGTCGTACGGCTTGACCTCTTGGGGCTTCATGGTAAACCAGAAATCCCCCGAAGCGGCATGTTGCCGTGTCGGGGGATTTTCTTTTCCTTCTTACTGCACGTTCATCGAAAGCTCGATGATTTTGTTGGCGAGCTTCGCTTTCTGGAGAACCTCTTCGGTGATGTCGCCGCCGGCTTCGACGATGACGACGCCCGTGTCGGTCGTGATGCGGCGCGATGCCTTCTTGTTGAGCAGGAAGCGGCGATGCCTGTCCTCGGTCGCCTTGGCGGCTGCCTTTTCCGCAGGGTCTTCCGCGGTTTCAGGCGCAGCTGCCGGCTCTGGTGCAGGAGCTTCGGCGGGCGTCTCGGCAGCGGGTTCGGCGACGGATTCGGGCGTCGGCTCTTCCGTCGGCTCTGCCGTGGACATATCAGGAACTGCAGGCGTCTCGGGCGCAGGCTCGGGAACGGACTCGGCAGATGGCTCAGCGGCGGGCGTTTCGGCGAATGTCGGAGCAGCTTCAAAGGCGGGAGCTGCAGGAGCTTCGGTTGCGGGCATGGCAGGAGATGCGGTCGCTGTTACGCTGCCGCTGTCGATGACCGTGACCTGCTTGCCGAAGATGGAAATTTGCTCGGCGGAGATGTTGTCGAGGAAATTTCCCTGCGGGTCGGAAATCTCACACTGCACGACCTTGCCGTCGTCGCCGACGTAGATCTCGCTGACAGAACCTTGGATCGTACCTGCCTTCGTGATCGCCTTCGTGCCGATGATGCGCACGTTCTCGTCGAGCAGGTTCTCGAAGTCGACGGCGTCCTCAAGCGTCAGGATGTTCTCGCTGTTTGTGATCGTGATGGCGTCGGCGCCAACGGCGATGACGCTTTCAAATGGGATGAGCTTGACGCCGCGATACCAGTCGTCATCCTCGATCGTGATGGCGGCGACGGCGCCGTTCTTGGCGTCGATGAGCAGGGTCTTGCTCATGCCGAGCTCGCGGCCCTCGGTGATGCTGATCACGGGCAATCCTAAGATTTCTGCACTTGTCTTCATAGATATTTCCCCCTGTGTGTGATAGGTTTTTCTTTCTCTATATCGGAGTTGTATCCTTATGCCTCTTGAGCGGCGCTTTCGATCTCCGCAGAGATTTCAGGCGGTATTTGCGCAAAGGGCGTATGGGCAATTCCGTGGCTTGCCAAGATATGTTGGACGGTGCGCAGGTAGCCGACACTTCGGTGGAATTCCTGCTGCATGGCAACACTTTTTTGCGTTGCTGGAAGCGTGAGCGCCGCCTCGTAGGTTTCGCTTGCAGCTTCATAATCGCCCATTTCCTTGTAGGTATTGCCAAGGTTGATGGCGATGAACGGTGCGTAATCATCGTTCCAGTAGATGCCGAGCGCCTGCTTGTAGGCGAAGACGGCACGACGGGGGTGATGCTCCCGCGACTCTCTGTCTGCATAGTCGAGATAATCATCCATCGAGTGGAGGCGGCCGACGGCTTCGGTGAGCTCCTTAAGCTCGTCCTTGGCACGCCGGCGTTCTTCTTCGCTGGGCAGTACCGCAGGCTCGAGGTCAAGATCTTCCTCATCGACGGCTTCGTCAGCAGTCTCTTCGGCGGTTGCCTCATCTGCCTCGACTTCGTCAGCCGCTTCTTCAGCATTTGCTTCAGCCGCTTCGCCTTCGTCGGCATCTTCTTCAGCAGTTGCCTCAGTCGCCGCGACTTCGTCAGCCGCTCCTTCGGCAGTTGGCTCAGTTGCCTCGACTTCGTCGGCATCTTCTTCAGCATTTGCCCCAGTTGCCTCGACTTCGTCGGTCGCTTTTTCAGCAGTTGTCGCAGCCGCCTCGACTTCGTCGGTCGCTTCTTCAGCATTTGCCCCAGTTGCCTCGGCTTCGTCGGTCGCTTCTTCAGCATTTGCCTCAGTCGCCGCGACTTCGTCGGCCGCTCCTTCGGCAGTTGGCTCAGTTGCCTCGACTTCGTCGGCATCTTCTTCAGCATTTGCCCCAGTTGCCTCGACTTCGTCGGTCGCTTTTTCAGCAGTTGTCGCAGCCGCCTCGACTTCGTCGGTCGCTTCTTCAGCATTTGCCCCAGTTGCCTCGGCTTCGTCGGTCGCTTCTTCAGCATTTGCCTCAGCCGCCTCGGCTTCGTCGGTCGCTTCTTCAGCATTTGCCCCAGTTGCCTCGACTTCGTCGGTCGCTTTTTCAGCAGTTGTCGCAGCCGCCTCGACTTCGTCGGTCGCTTCTTCAGCATTTGCCCCAGTTGCCTCGGCTTCGTCGGTCGCTTCTTCGGCATTTGCCTCAGCCGCCTCGGCTTCGTCGGTCGCTTCTTCAGCATTTGCCCCAGTTGCCTCGACTTC
>NZ_ALNM01000042.1:0-4703 GCF_000292955.1 Selenomonas sp. CM52 | reverse complement strand
GGTGATAAATTTCTCATCGACGCTGAAGATGTGGATGTCGTGTCGAGATATTGGTGGTATAAAAAAGCGGACAGCGATTATGTTATTGCGGATATTAAAGCGCATGGAAAGCTGATAAAACGATTGCGATTGCATCGTCTGCTTTTGGGTGTTGAGGATGACATTTTCGTGGTAGACCACATAAACCGCAATCCGCTGGATTGCCGCAAGAGCAATCTGCGTGTAGCGACGCAGCATCAGAATTGTATCAACAAGGGAATTCGCTCATCCAATACGCTTGGCTACATTGGCGTAAAAAAGCGCAAAAATGGAATGTATGAAGCCAATATTACGCTTGACGGGCAGCAAATAATTCTCGGGAAATCACATGATGCAGTCACCTGCGCCCAAATGTACAATGTTGGCGCACAATGCCTATTCAGGCAGTTTGCCGGACAGCTGAATTGCGTTTCTGAACCGCCTTTATGGATCGAATTTCAAGTTTGGAAAAAATGTCGTCCTTACACAGATTTAGCGAATCGAATAACCAATTCGCAGGTTTGTTCATAGGTTATTGCAGGAGGTGTAAATCTTGGACAAAACAACATCTGAGATGAAGCTCATGCCCATCGACAAGCTCGTGCCTTATGCCAACAATGCACGGACGCACTCGGCGGAGCAGATCAACAAGCTGCGCGGCAGTCTGCGAGAGTTCGGTTTCATCAATCCCGTCATCATCGACAAGGACTGCGGTATCCTTGCAGGGCACGGACGCGTCGCTGCTGCCAAGGCGGAAGGCATGGAGAGCGTACCTTGTGTCTTTGCTGAGCATCTGACGGAAGCGCAGAAGAAAGCGTACATCCTCGCGGACAACCGCTTTGCGCTCGATGCGGGCTGGGACGAGGAAATGCTGCGCGTCGAGATGGAAGCCTTGCAGGGCATGGATTTCGATGTATCGCTCACGGGCTTCGACGAAGCGGAGATTGCCGATTTGCTCTCGGCGGACGACGAAGTGCAGGAGGACGACTTCGACGTGGATGCAGAATTGCAGGCGGAGCCTTTCGTAAAAGCCGGTGATTTGTGGCTTTTGGGCAAGCATCGTCTCCTTTGTGCCGACGCTACAAAACCCGAGGATGTAAAACTTCTCATGGATGGCAAAAAGGCGAATGTGTGCATTACCGACCCGCCGTATGCGTGCAACTACACAGGCGGCACAGGCATGAAAATCATGAACGACAATCTGAAGGGCGAGGAGTTCTACCAGTTCCTGCTTTCGGCATTCAAAAATGCCTATGAGAATCTCGCGGATGGGGCTGCCATATACATTTTTCACTCGGATGCGGAAAAAGTCAATTTCTACAATGCCGTCGTTGCTGCTGGATTTCATTACTCAACGACCTGTATCTGGGTAAAGCAGTCCCTTGTTTTGGGGCGTTTTGATTATCAAATGCGCCATGAGCCTGTCATCTACGCATTCAAGGACACCGTAAAGCACAAATTCTACGGTGACAGAAAACAGACCACCGTTTGGGAATTTGACCGACCGAACAAGTCGAAACTGCACCCGACAACGAAACCGCTCCCGCTCATCGCATACCCCATGAAAAACTCCTCGCTGGTCAACAGCATCGTCTTGGATTTGTTCGGCGGCAGCGGATCGACCCTGATGGCAGCAGAGCAGATGGATCGCACGGCATATCTGATGGAACTTGATCCTGTTTACGCTTCGGCGATTGTGCGCCGTTTCGTGGCATATCGCGGAAATACAGAGGACATGCATATCATCCGTGACGGGAAAACGCTGCCCTGCTCCGAGGTATATATCCCCACAGCAGAGGATCTCGGCATGAAGGATACCACGATAAACGACGTTCAAAAGGGGCGGAAGAAAGGAGGATGAGGGAACGTGTGCAATGTGAAATATACGTTTTCCGAGGACGGGAGCGTTGCCTATGGGCATCTTCCTGACGGTATCGTTTTTATGGTGGACACCGCATCCTTGGACAAGATCGCCGGAATCAGCTTTTATCGCAATTACCGTGATTTGACGGGAAAAATCCTTTATGTGATGGACAGACACAGAAAACAGCTACATCGTCATCTGGTGGATGTCCCCAAGGGTTACGAAGTTGATCATATCAATCTGGACACGTTGGACAATCGCCTGTGCAATCTCAGGATTTGTACGCATCAACAGAATCAATGCAACCAACCACGGCAAAGGAACAACACGTCCGGGGTGACGGGTGTCAGCTTCTACAAACCTCGTGGGAAATATCGTGCGAGGATCAAGATTTGTCAGCATGATATACACCTTGGCTATTATCAAACCTTTGAAGAAGCTGTACAGGCTCGGAATGTGGGAATGGCCTGTATGTTCGGGGATTACGGAAGATATGACGAGGTAGAAGAAATTCCTCAGTGGATAGAAGAAGATGTCATCAACCGATGTAAACGATTCGTGGATTTATCCATCTGCGAATCGTTTATTGCTTTTGTGAAGAAAGCGGCGTAATGCTGAAGCAACCTGGTAATATGTCAAGCCCCCTTTTGAAATAGATTCGTACAGATTCCCAGAAAAAGGACGCACTTAACACAACTTTCTCCAGAAAATTAAAAAAGAGAAAGTACGTTCGCTATATTAAGCTTGTACTACTCTATTCGAAGAGTAGAGCTGATGCTTGGCCAGCAATCCAAAAATCAGCCGGATGAATTTCCGAGCAGTAAGAGCGAGTGCGCGTTTGTGCTGATGCGTTTTCACTTCAGCATACTTCTTCTGATAGAATGCAGCGAATTCTTGGCAATGGTTCTTGACATGGCTCGTTGCCTCAAGGAGGTAATACCGCAGATAGGCGTTTCCCGCCTTGGACATCGGCGTATCATCGGCACGGTAATTGCCGGATTGATTCTCGCGCCAGACAAGACCGGCGTATTTCGCCAAAGACTCCTGCGACTTGAAGGCATCGATCCAGCCGATTTCCGAAAGGATTCCGGCAGCCATGACGGGGCCTATGCCCGGTATGGAAAGCAAGCATTGGTAAGCTGCAGGATCAAGCCCCTTGAGCGTCTTCTCAATCGCTTTGTTGACCGCCTTGATCTCTGCCGTATAGGTAGAAATCAGGTTGAACGACGAAGCAATCGAAATGGTGAGCGGCTCATACAAGCACTTGTCCAAGCGATAGGAATCGCGAGCCGCTTTCTGCAAGAGAGAAGCCGTCGCTTCCGGGTCTTGGAAACGGTTGCGCCCCTTTTCACAGATGTGGCGGATGAGTGCATCGAGCGGCATGTCCACGATTTCCTCAGTAGAAAGGAAATCCGTTAAGACAGAAGCCGCCGCCTTGCCGAACCGATCGGAAAAGGGTTGCTGCTCGCCGTCGAGCAAAGAGAACTCGCTGAACTTCAGAAAAATGTTCGAAAGCATGTACGCCTTTTCCTTGGTCAAGGACTTGGCCAAGTGCAGACGATGCCGCGTCAGTCGTTGCAGAGCAAGGAACTGGCTTCCGCGCCAAGGCTTGTTCGTGATTCTGCCGACGCGTGCGAAATCCGCGAGGACAAAGGCGTCAACGAAATCGTTTTTGCCAAGGTCGATGAAGGACTTCTTGTAATTCGCGACGGTCTTGGGATTCAGGCAATACACCGCAGTGCGGAAGGAGGCGAGCGTCTCATGGGAGGATAGGAAATTGGCGATGTGGACGCCATAGAAGGAAGTGGATTCCAAGGCAACGACCAGTTTTCTTAAATCCGGACGACTGTCAAGGAACTCCAAGAGATGCTGCGCCAGTTCTATTGCGCCGGGTTGATTGTTCGCCACGGAGAATGTCTGAAGGGGCTTCTGGGATTCAAAATCCAGAAGAGCGACAACATTGCTTCTTGAGCTGATGTCAATTCCGACGAAGAGAGTAGAAAGAAGATCCGTCTTCTTCAAAAGTAACACCACCTTTCCGGCTAAGGATTGGAAAAGTGACAGAGGCTTCTCCTGATCTTGATCGCTGACCGCACCCTCGCAAATAAGCGTTCACCCGTGAGAGGCAACGTTGCTGGATCCACTCTCGCCCGGGGATGCAACACCTGTGTAAGCGGCATTTGACGATCAAGGCAGGCGTCAAGCTTTCAGAGCAGTCACCTTGTGGCGCTGCTGGAGGAGTAAGACGTAACCTTGGTCACAATTCTCTAAAGAGTATTGTAACATCAGGAGACTCTGTTTTAGAAGGTTTTTTCGTAGGCAAGGCGATGTTGTCTTGCGTACAAAACTATTATACGAGGAGGAAGCACAATGAAAGTTTTTCTAAACGCAGGACACGCTCCTAGCGGAAATCCAGACCCAGGAGCATGTGGATATGGTCTCCGAGAGTGCGATGTGGCGAAGAGCGTCGCTGAACTTGTAGAGCAATATCTCACGGATGCAGGTGTGGAGGTCGTTGGCAATCTCCAATCGGACAGCTTGGAGGAAGTCGTTGATACCTCCAACGAGAGCGAAGCCGACCTTTTCATCTCCATCCACTGCAATGCCTGCAACGGGAATGCGCGAGGTACGGAAGTTTGGTACTACCACCGAAGCGCGTACGGAGAAATGCTTGCCGACTGCATCCGCAATCAAATCGTCGATGCGCTCGGCACGGCAGATCGCGGCAGCAAGGGCGCGAAGCCCGGCGTCAACGGACTGTACGTCCTGAACAACACGGGTGCGACAGCGGTCTTGGTGGAGCTTGCCTTTATCGACAACG
>NZ_ALNM01000041.1:0-3361 GCF_000292955.1 Selenomonas sp. CM52 | reverse complement strand
CGCGAAATTCACCGCCGAAATCAACAGCATGGAGCTTTCCTGCATCGAAACCTTCTAAGCCGAAACAACAGGAGCGCCGCTCGGAAGGGTGGCGCTCCTGCTCATTACATAATAGCACACGGCGAGCATCTCGTCCCGCATTCATGCGAGACCGATTAAAGAACCGCAACTTGCAGTTTCAACCCTAGTGGCTGCATGAGTTTCAGCAGTGTGTCGATTTTTGGTGTGGTTTTAAAGGATTCGATGCGTGCTACAGAGGACTGTGGCAAGCCGCAGCGTTCTGCAAGCATTCTTTGGCTGATGCCGAGGGCAGTGCGACGCTCAATCATAGAAGATACGATGGCTGCAATCTCCTCGATTTCCTCCATGTTGCGACGACTTTCTGCGTCGATGGATTTCACATGATTCTTGTAATCATCCCATGTCTTCATTGCGTTCGCTCCTTTTGTTGACGGATGTAATCCTTCCGTGCTTCTTTAGCGCGGGCAAGTTCTCTAGGCGGAGTCTTTTGGCTTTTCTTACGAAAGTGGTGCAGCAAAACATATCGATCATCGGCATAATAAAAATAAAAGATGCGATTATTTCCTGGGCGGAGTTCCCATATGCCATCTTCCAGATGTTTTGTGATTTTGCTTGGCAAATTTGTTCCGTTGCGTGCTAGAAGATCGAGGTAAAAGATGATTTGTTCATACTGAATGCGTGCATCTTTGTTGCTTCCGCTTTTTAGGCGCAGTTCCTCGAGGAAATCCCATACGTCAGATATGCCGTTTCTTTTTTCGTAGAAATCAATTTGATACATAGTACACTCCCTCTGTTCACTATTTATATGATAGCATAAAAGCTATCGCTATACAAGGAGGATTCCATGAACCTATTCAGCAAACTCTTCCGTTCGCGGGACAAGCCTACGGATCACCTCGGCGGCTTGTCCTTTTTGTTCGGGCAGACGGCGGCGGGCAAGGCGGTCAATGAGCGCACTGCCATGCAGACGACAGCGGTCTACGCGTGTGTGCGCATCCTCGCCGAATCCATCGCGTGTCTACCGCTTGCTATCTATCGTCGTTCGGAAACTGGCAAGGAGATCGCATACGAGCATCCTCTGTATTTCCTGCTCCACGACGCCCCGAATCCCGAGATGACGAGTTTCGTGCTGCGCGAAACGCTCATGGCGCATCTCCTCCTGTGGGGCAATGCCTACGCACAAATATTGCGCGATGGCAGGGGAAATGTCCTCGGACTCTATCCATTGCTCCCAGATAAGATGGAAGTGAGCCGCGACAGTCGCACAGGGGAAATCTACTACACCTATACACGAAGCACGGAAGAAAATCCGAACTTCAAGGACAAGGGGCAGATTCGTTTGCGGCGTGAGGATGTGCTCCATATCCCCGGACTCGGCTTCGACGGTCTTGTCGGCTACAGTCCCATCGCTATGGCAAAGAACGCCATCGGCATCGCGTTGGCAACGGAGGAATACGGAGCGGCATTTTTCAAGAACGGTGCGCGTCCGGGCGGTGTCTTGGAACATCCGGGCGTATTGAAAGACCCGTCGAAGCTCCGTGAAAGCTGGCACGCCGTTTACGGCGGTACGATGAATACGGGCAGGATTGCCGTTCTTGAAGAGGGCGTCAAGTATCAGCAGATTGCCATCCCACCTGAAGAAGCGCAGTTCCTTGAGACGAGGAAGTTCCAGATCGACGAGATTGCGCGGCTCTATCGCGTGCCGCCGCACATGATCGGCGACTTGGAGAAATCCAGCTTCAACAACATCGAGCAGCAGTCGTTGGAGTTCGTGAAGTACACGCTGAATCCGTGGGTGGTGCGCTGGGAGCAGTCGCTGCAGAAAGCCCTGCTTACGGATAGGGAGCGGAAGGAATATTTCATCCGTTTCAAGGTGGACGGGCTTTTGCGCGGAGACTACAAGAGCCGCATGGAGGGATATGCCATCGGGCGGCAGAACGGCTGGCTTTCCGCCAACGACATCCGAAGCCTCGAAGACCTCAATCCAATTGAGGGTGAAGAAGGCGGCGACCTCTATCTCATCAACGGCAGCATGACGAAGCTCAAGGATGCTGGATTGTTCGCGAATAAACAGCAGTGGGGGGAAAATGATGAAACGTAAATTTTGGAACTGGGTACGAAACGAGGGCGAGAAGCGCACGCTGCTCCTCGACGGCGAGATTTCGGACGAGACGTGGTTCGGCGATGAAGTCACGCCTGCCATCTTCCGCGAGGAGCTTCATGCGGCAGAGGGAGATGTCGTCTTGTGGATTAACTCGCCCGGCGGCGACTGCTTCGCGGCGGCGCAAATCTACAACATGCTGATGGACTATCCAGGCAATGTCACCGTCAGGATTGACAGCCTTGCGGCATCGGCGGCATCCGTCATTGCGATGGCAGGCACTACCGTAGAAATATCTCCTGTAGGCATGGTAATGATCCACAATCCTATGACCATTTCCATCGGCGACGTGCAGGAGATGGAACGCGCCATCGCTCTTCTATCGGAGGTCAAGGAGAGCATCATCAATGCCTACGAGATCAAGACGGGGATGTCGCGATCAAAAATTTCACGGCTCATGGACGCCGAGACGTGGATGAACGCGAAGAAGGCAGTGGAGCTTGGCTTCGCCGATGCGATTCTCAACGGAGAGAAGAATCGCCCGACAGGCGATGAGGCGGATGGCCTGATTTTTTCTCGCGCCGCCGTCACAAATTCCCTGCTCTCGAAATTCGGGCAGGGAAAGCAAATGAACAAAGTCGATGCGGAGTCGCTGAAAAGGCGGCTCTTTTCTATTGCACACTGAGGGAGGAAATAACATGGATAAGATTTTGGCAATGCGTGAAAAGCGTGCGGCTCTCTGGGAGCAGGCAAAGGCGTTCTTGGATGAACACACGCAGGAAGGCAGTCTTTCGGCAGAGGATGCGAAGGCATACGAGCAGATGGAGAATGAGGTTCTCACGCTCGGCAAGGATATCGAGCGCATGGAGCGGCAGGCGATTCTCGATGCGGAAATGGCAAAACCGACGGCGGTGGCAATCACCAATATGCCGGGCGCATCTTTGGGCAAAGAGCAGACGGGCAGGGCGAGTGACGCCTACCGTGCCGCGATGCTCAAGGCGCTGCGCACGAATTTCCGACAAGTCGAGAACGTCCTGCAGGAAGGCACGGATGCCAGCGGCGGCTATCTCGTGCCGGAGGAGTACGATAAGCGTCTTATTGACGTACTCAGCGAGGAAAACGTCCTGCGTTCTCTTGCGACGACGATTACGACGAGCGGCGAGCACAAGATCAACATCGCGGCCACGAAGCCTGCGGCATCTTGGATTGAGGAAGGCGCACCGCTCACCTTCGGCGATG
>NZ_ALNM01000040.1:0-73791 GCF_000292955.1 Selenomonas sp. CM52 | reverse complement strand
GTTCGTCCTGAGCCAGGATCAAACTCTCCGAAAAAAACTTGGTCTTTTTGCGCTATGCTTCGTTACAGCTTCGCGCCGCATCCTCAGCGCACACAAGTGCGCTTCCGGGGCGTCGCTTCGCTGCGCCTCGCCTAGCACAAAAATCCCTGCGTTTTTTCTCCGCATCCAACATAGTTATGTTGGATGCAGAGAAACTTGCATTCAGTTTGCAGAGAGCCATGATTGGCTCTTTTTATCTTTGGATACGATTCTTTCGAACCGCATAAAGAAATTGTCGATTGCTTTTACAAATGTAGTTCACAATCGATGTTTCATCAAGATTCCTCTTGATGGACATCTGGCTTGAATCATATAGATGATTCATTTCTGCATTGTTTAGTTTTCAAGGAACACCGCCGAATTACTTCGGCTGTTCGCCGCTCGGTTGAGCTAGCCTATTCAGTATACTCGCTTCAGTGAATTTTGTCAAGCACCGTTTTTCATGTCCTCCAGGACTCAGGAGCCGTTTTTCTCCGAACCTTTCACTTGCTGTCCGCTCTCTTCGCGACTTGACCTATTCTACACGAAGACTTCGCGCCTGTCAACATCTTTCTTTTCTTTCATTTTGTCCACTGGAATAGGACAAAAAGGGGAGCCGCTTGCCGCAGCTCCCCTTTTTGTTCTTTCACTCTGCTTCTGTTTCCAGCTTCATCTCCACGACGAGCGCAGCGTCGCGCTTTCTCGCATAGAGCAGGTAATAAAGTCCTGCACAAAGGAGTGCGGCTACACCGCAGGCGGCATAGATGCCTTCGAAACCAATGCCGTCCTTGAACGCGCCAAGCGCATAGGGGCCGACGCCGAGACCGAGGTCGAGCGCGATGAAGTACGTCGATACGGCGACGCCGATGCGATACTCGGTGACGAGCTTCACGCAGATCGCCTGCCCGTTCGACATGAACGTGCCGTAGCCGAGACCAACGAACACGCCCGCGAGGAGAAGCGTCCAGCTTTGCGTCGTGACGCTCAGTAGCAGAAGCCCGATGGCAAGACACGCATATGTCGGGTACATCACGAAGTCCTCTCCCTTGCGGTCGAACATGACGCCAGCAACAGGACGTGCGAGCGTGATCGTCAGGGCGTAGACAAGGAAGAATACCGTGCCTGCGCCGATGAGACCAAGTTCCTGCGCATACGTCGCAAGGAAGCTCAGAACACTCGAATAGCTGATGCCCATGATGAACGCCACGATGGAAATGGACGTGACCTTCGGCTCCAAGAAGTTGCTGATGCTGAACTTCTTAAGCTCCGCCTTCTTCTCTGCCGAAAGCTCCATCTCCGGCACCTTGAGGGCGACGATGGCAACGAGGCAGACGACGAGCATGGCGACGCAGAAATCAATGATGTAATTGAACGTCATCGTATGCTGCATGAGCATGCCGAGGAATGGGCCAATGGCGGCAGCGAGGCTCATGCTCAAGGCGTAGTAGTTGATGCCCTCGCCGCGGCGCATCACAGGAATGATGCTCGATACGATCGTGCTCGTCGCCGTCGAGGCGATGCCGTAGCCGATGCCGTTCAGACAGCGCACGATGTAGAGCATGGAAAGGGAATCGACGAAGAAATACAGGAGCGTCGTCGCAAGATAGAAGATGATGCCTGCATAGAGCATGAACTTTCTTCCATAAAGCTCGATGGAATGACCGGCGACCATGCGTGCGAGCAGTGTGCCGAGGATGAAGATGCCGGATGCCAGCCCCGCCTCGCTCATCGACGCGTTGAGCGTCTTGATCGCTTCGGATGCGATGATGACCATGAGCATGTAATAGATGATATAGATCAAGAAGTTCACCAAGGTATCAAGAATGAACTCCTTCGTCCATAACTTTTCATGTTCCACGTTTAACAACGACCTTTCTTTACCGAACGCGCTCCTTAGCGCTGCGGCGATTTCTTAAAAATGAACTGTACCCGATTATAAGCATCGACCTCCGTTTTGTATAGCGCATAAAAAAGATGGGAGTTATCGCAAAAAGCGATAACTCCCGACGTCATTCCTCAACGTGATCTCCACACTCACATCTCACCCGTACTCCGATAAATTTTCTGAACATATTCAACGTAGGTACGAATATGGCGCAGACGCGGGTTTTCCTTCTTATATACAAGCACAGCGTCGAGTGTCAGCGCGGGGGCAAGGGAAGAGAAACCCGACGTGATGCCGAGCGCTTCGATGAAGCGGCGCGGCAAGAGCGCACCCGCCGGATTTTCCCGGCAAAAATGCACCATCGCATACGGCGTCGAAAGACGCGCTGCCACTACGGGCATCTCTTCACCGAAGTAGCGCTCGTAGACGCGATTCATCGACGACTTCACGGGATAAAACACGAGCGGCTGCTTCGCCGCCCAAGATCGCGTTGCATCGCCTTCGGCGCGCGCAAGACAAGGTGCATAGAAAACGATGTCATCATCGGAAAAATGCACGCACTCCCATCCGTCAAAACTCATCTCTTCCAAGCGATATACCGAGGCAACGTCGATGCGGTCTTCCAGAAGCCCACATCGAATCTCATCTTCCTCCATTTCAAAAACATTGAGGCAGATCTTCTCATTCTGCTTCTGAAAGTACGATACATGACGATTCATGTGAACATCGCCCAGAGAGCGCAGTACGGCGACATTCAGCTCGGCAGGCTTGCGCTTCACGCTCTCCTGCACCTCCGCCACCGCGCCCCTCAGCTGCTCGACGCAAAGCTGCGCTTTCGCCAGAAATGTCGTGCCCTCCTCCGTCAAGTCGCTGCCGCGCGTCGAGCGGCGGATCAAAGTGACGCCGACCACCTCTTCGAGCTTCTTCATTTGCACGCTGAACGCCGATTGTGTGATGTTCGCTTCCTGTGCGGCAAGCGAGAAATTCCTAACCTTGCCGTAAATGATGAAACACTCCAACTGATGTATGCTCGGCAGTTCGCCCATGCCGCAGCCTCCCTTCGACAGGAGAATCCCTGCCGTATTTTCTCTAAAACAAAAAGCGGCTTCTGCGCCTAAGCAGAAAACCGCTTAAATACCCTATGGTGGAGACGAGGGGGATCGAACCCCTGACCTCTTGCATGCCATGCAAGCGCTCTCCCAGCTGAGCTACGCCCCCGTGGACAAGTTACTTTGCTAGTATACAGCACGAAAGCAAAAAGCGCAAGCCCTTTTTGTAAAAAATTTCATGCGCTCGGATACGCTTTTCGATAGCTGCCGTCGAGGATATGCTGCCACCATGCGCGGTTTTCCAGATACCATGCAATCGTGCGCTCGATGCCGTCTTCGAATCTCGTCTCGGGCAGCCAGCCGAGTTCCGTATGGATCTTCGTCGGATCGATCGCATAGCGGCGGTCATGTCCCTTCCTGTCCGCCACATACGAGATGAGGCTCTCAGGCTTCTTCAAGGCGCGAAGGATGACCTTGACGACGTCGATGTTGGCGCGTTCGTTGTGACCGCCGATGTTGTAGACCTCTCCCGTGCGTCCCTTCTGCAGCACGAGGTCAATGGCGCGGCAGTGATCCTCGACGTAGAGCCAGTCGCGCACGTTGGCGCCGTCGCCATAGACGGGAAGCTGCTCGTCGGCAAGCGCCTTGACGATCATCAGCGGGATGAGTTTCTCGGGAAAATGGTACGGGCCATAGTTGTTCGAGCAGCGCGAGATCGTCACGGGCAGGCCGTATGTGCGACTATAAGCGAGTACGAGGAGATCGGCGCTCGCCTTCGAGGATGAATACGGGCTCGACGTATGCAAGGGAGTCTCCTCAGTGAAGAAGAGATCGGGGCGGTCGAGCGGCAAATCGCCGTAGACTTCATCCGTCGACACCTGATGGTAGCGCGAAATGCCGTACTCGCGGCAAGCGTCCATGAGAACGCTCGTGCCGATGATGTTCGTCTGCAGGAAGATCTCCGGCGTCTCGATCGAGCGGTCGACATGACTTTCCGCCGCGAAATTCACAACGACATCGGGTTTCTCGGCGCGAAAGAGCGCGTAAATCGCCTCGCGGTCGCATATATTGCAGTGGGCGAAGCGAAAGCGCGGCTCTTCTGCGAGATCGAGCAGAGATTCATAGTCGCCCGCATACGTCAGCGCATCGACGCAAAGAATCTCCGCGTCCTCGTGCGCCTTCATCATATAGTGGACGAAATTGCTGCCGATAAAGCCGGCGCCGCCAGTCACAAGATACTTCACGCCTTTTCCTCCCCATAGACGAAATTGAGCTGAGCTTCCCGCTCGGCGAGCGGCGGCGCCGCCTCGTCCTTCGCCGAAAGAACCGTCGGCGCGATCTCCCAGTCAACGCCGATGACAGGATCGCTCCAAAGAATGTTGCCGTCGCACTCCGGCGCATAGTAATTGTCCGCCTTGTACTGCACCTCGACGTCATCCGTCAAGGTGATGAAACCATGCGCGAAACCACGCGGAATCATCAGCTGTCTCTTGTTTTCCGCCGAAAGGCGCACGGAAACCCACTTCGCATACTGCGGCGAACCCTTTCGTATGTCAACGGCGACGTCTAAGATCTCGCCGCGCGTGCAGCGCAGGAGTTTCGCCTGCGCCATGGGATTCTTCTGATAATGAAGTCCGCGCAGCGTACCCTTTTCCGCTGAGAAAGACTGATTGTCCTGCACGAAGTCGTAGGAGAGACCCGCCTCTTCCATCTTCTTTTTCGACCAGCTCTCCATGAACCAGCCGCGTGCATCGCCGAACACCTGCGGTTCCAAGATAAAGACGCCCTTGAGGCGCGTTTCCGTCACGTTCATTTCTCGTTCCCCTATCCCTTGACCAGTTGCTCCAGATAGCGCCCGTAGTCGTTCTTCATCAAAGGCTGCGCGAGGCGCAGAACCTGCTCCGCATCAATATGCCCCATGCGGTAGGCGATCTCCTCGATGCAGGCGATCTTGAGACCCTGGCGATCCTGAATTGTCTCGACAAACGTAGCCGCCTGCAGAAGCGACTCATGCGTGCCTGTATCGAGCCACGCGAACCCCCTGCGCATCTTCTCTACCTGAAGGTCACCGCGCTCCAAATACGTGCGGTTCACATCCGTGATCTCAAGCTCGCCGCGTGCCGACGGCTTGACCGCCTTCGCGATCTCAACGACATCGTTGTCGTAGAAGTACAGCCCCGTCACCGCATAGTTCGAGCGCGGCATCTCGGGCTTTTCCTCCAAACTGACAGCGCACCCCGTCTCATCAAACTCCACGACGCCATAGCGCTGCGGGTCGCGCACGTAGTAGGCGAACACCGTCGCGCCCGCCTCGCGTGCCGTCGCACGCTGCAAAAGCCGTGCAAGGTCAGCGCCGTAGAAGATGTTGTCGCCCAGGACAAGTGCGCAGCCGTCGCCGCCGATGAAATTCTCGCCGATGAGGAACGCCTGCGCCAAGCCGTCCGGGCTCGGCTGCACGGCATAGGAGATATGAATGCCCCATTGGCTGCCGTCGTCGAGCATAGCAGAAAACATCGTGCTGTCCTGCGGCGTCGTGATGACGAGGATGTCCTCCAGTCCGGCGAGCATCAGCGTGCTCAACGGATAGTAGATCATTGGCTTGTCAAAGACCGGCATGAGCTGCTTCGACACGACCTTTGTCAGCGGATAGAGCCGCGTTCCCGAGCCGCCCGCCAGAATTATTCCCTTCTTCAGCACAAAATCACCTCTCAAACGACACGGCTGCAATATTTCCGCATCTCAAGCCTTCTGCCAAATCAAGCTCATGAACTCGCTGTGGCGCTTCCTGACCTCCCGTGCGACGACGCCCACGATCGTATTGACGAGATCGGCCGAATAGTTCTTCTGCGTCATCGGGATGCAGGCGTCAAGGATGACAGACGTATCAGGCGCAAGATAATACTTGAACAGTTTGTTGCCGTTGTTCAGGCGCATGATGAAATTCGTCACCTCATAGGCGTTGTCATCATTCAGTGCCTTCGGCGCAAGATTGGCTCGTACAATCACATAGATTGTATCGTCGAAAATGACCCCGAGCGGCACATACTGTCCCTGCACCTCAACGGTCGAGCGAAAAATCACGCTCTCATGCTCATCGCCAAGCTCCTCGCGCTCAAAGCTGTCAATCTTATGCCGCTGCAAATACCGCTTGAACTTCTCCGCTGCCTCTACCATAAACTTCCTCCGTAAATGCGAAATTCGTATCTTTCAATAAGATTCATCAAAGGCACAGGAAACTCCTGCCAAGAAACGGTCTTTCTTTTTTATTTTATTCCCCATACCATTATGAGAGATGTATCGAAGATGCAGCCGCACACGTCTTTTCAGACCTCCGTGATCTTCGCAAAAAATCCCTTGTACTCAAGCCGCAGGATTTCAGCAACCTCCTTGCGCATTGCGGGGCTTTCCATCGTTTCGAGCGCCGCGCGACGCGCCTTGAGCAGAATATCGACGTCGCGCAGGGCGTCTGCCATCTTGAGATCAGGCAGGCCGTGCTGCATCGCGCCGAAGAATTGACCGGGGCCTCTGAGCTTCAAATCCTCCTCGGCGAGCACGAAGCCGTCGCGCATGCTCTCCAAAAGGGCAAGCCGTTTCTTCGCCGCAGCGGTTCGCGCCGCCGAAACGAGGATGCAGTAGGAACGATGCGCCCCCCTGCCCACGCGTCCGCGCAGCTGATGAAGCTGCGCGAGGCCGAAGCGCTCGGCATTCTCAATGACCATGATGCTCGCATTCGGCACGTCTACACCCACCTCGATGACCGTCGTCGTCACGAGAACGTCGAGCTCGCCCGCGTGGAAGTCCGCCATAACGGCTTCCTTCTCCTTGCCTCGGAGCCTGCCGTGCACGAGGCCGCATCGCACTTCACGGAACACGCCCGCACTGAGTTCCTCGTAGACCTCCTGCGCCGACGGCAGGCCAAGCGTGTCGTTCTGCTCGACGAGCGGGCAGACGACGTAGGCCTGCCTGCCCCTTTCAATCTCTTGACGCACGAAGCGATAGATGCGATCACGCCGGTCGGGCGTGCGCACGAAGGTCTCGACGGGCACGCGCCCCGGCGGCAGATGCTCGATGCGCGAGACGTCGAGATCGCCGTAGACCGTCAAGGTCATCGTGCGTGGAATCGGCGTCGCCGTCATGACGAGCATGTCGGGCGTGAGGTGTGCGCGTTTTTCAAGCGTCGCTCGCTGCTCGACGCCGAAGCGATGCTGCTCATCCGTCACGACGAGGCCGAGCGAGGCGAAGGCGACAGGCTCCTGGATCAAGGCATGCGTGCCGATCACGATATCGACATCGTGCGCCTCGATCGCCTCGTACGCCGCCTCGCGTTCCTTCTTCGACAATCTTCCCGTCAGGAGCAGCAGACGCACGGGCAGATCTCGCAGCAATTCGCTGAACTTATCGAAATGCTGACGCGCCAAGATTTCCGTCGGCGCCATGAATGCACCCTGAAAGCCGTTTTCCACCGTCTTGACGAGCGCCAAGAGGGCGAGCGCCGTCTTGCCCGAGCCGACGTCCCCTTGCACGAGGCGGCGCATCGGCAAGGCAAGCTCCATGTCCTGCCGAATGTCGCGCCACGCCTTTTCCTGGTCCTCTGTCAAGCGGAACGGCAAAGCCTCACGCGCCTCGCGCGAAAGGCGGCTCGCGCCGAGATGGCGCACGCCCTTCTTTTTTTCACGACTCTCGCGACGCAGGAGAAGAAGCCCACACTGGATGAGGTAAAGCTCCTCGAAGATCAGTCTTTCCCGCGCGAGATGCAGCGCCTCGGGCGATTCGGGAAAATGCACCTCGCGATACGCCTCTTCTCGCGCGACGAGACGATAGCGCTGGCAGATGCTCTCGGGCAAGGTCTCCACGATCTTACCGATTCCTTGAAATACTCCTGTGAGAAGCGTGCGGAAAAACTTCTGATTCAGACTGCCCGAAGCCGCATAGACCGGCAGAATGCCCAGAGCCGCTTCCCCGCCTTTTTCCATCAGGGAGAAGTCCTTGACCTGGCTCATCTGCTTCTTGCCGCGCCCGCCGAAGGCATAATCAATCTTACCGACAGCAAAGAGCTGCATCCCCGCCTTGAGCTTTCCCTTGAGAAACTTCTGATTGAAGAACGTGACCTGCAAAAATCCCGTGCCGTCGTCAATATCGACGCTCAGGATATGAATGCCACGCCCCGTGCGCCTCTCGGCTATATGACGGATGACGCCTGTGACCGCCTGCTGCTCGCCGACCGCGAGCGCGGTGAGCGGCGTCAGCACGCGCCTGTCTTCGTATGTGCGCGGATAATAGGTCAGGAGGTCATAGACGGTGAAGAGGCCGATCTTGTTCAATGCCTCGTATTTCTTCGCGCCGACGCCTTTGAGCTCCAAAAGGCTCGTCTGCAGCTCCATGGCCGCCCCCTCTCCGAAAGATGCAAAACATAAGAGAGCCCGCCTCCGCATCGAATCGCAGGCGAGCTCCTTCTTCATGGCACGCTTTTTCGCGCCTTTTTCCTATCACGATATTGCTGGAAGCGCTTTCGCCCAAAAGCCGCCCGAAAGCTGCTTAGAGTTTCGGACCGGCAGCGACGAGCGCCCTGCCCTCGTCATCCGTCTCGTACTTCTTGAAGTTCTTGATGAAGCGACCGGCGAGATCCTGCGCCTTCTTGTCCCACTCGGCCGGATCGGCATAGGTGTCGCGTGGGTCGAGGATCTTCGTATCGACGCCTGCAAGTTCCGTCGGGATGTCGAACTCAAAGTACTTGAGCTTCTTCGTCGGCGCCTTGTTGATCGAGCCGTTCAGGATCGCGTCGATGATGCCGCGCGTATCCTTGATGGAAATGCGCTTGCCCGTGCCGTTCCATCCCGTGTTCACGAGATATGCCTTGGCGTCGCTCTGGCGCACCCTCTTGACGAGCTCCTGTGCATACTTCGTCGGCGGCAGTTCGAGGAACGCCTGACCGAAGCATGCCGAGAACGTCGGCGTCGGCTCCGTGATGCCGCGCTCCGTGCCCGCGAGCTTCGCCGTGAAGCCCGAGAGGAAGTAATACTCCATCTGCTCCGGCGTCAGAATCGCGACGGGCGGCAGCACGCCGAAGGCGTCCGCCGAAAGGAAGATGACCTCTTTGGCCGGAGGCGCAGAAGAAATCGGACGCACGATGTTCTTGATGTGGTCGATCGGATAGGAGACGCGCGTATTCTCCGTCACGGACTTATCGGCAAAATCAACCTTGCCGTTCTCGTCGACCGTGACATTCTCCAGGAGAGCGTCGCGGCAGATGGCGTTGTAGATGTCCGGCTCGGAATCCTTGTCGAGGTTGATGACCTTCGCGTAGCAGCCGCCCTCGAAGTTGAAGACGCCGTTGTCGTCCCAGCCATGCTCGTCGTCGCCGATCAAGAGGCGCTTCGGGTCGGTCGAGAGCGTCGTCTTTCCCGTACCCGAGAGGCCGAAGAAGATCGCCGTATTCTTGCCCTCGAGATCCGTATTGGCCGAGCAGTGCATGGCGGCGATGCCCTTCAGCGGCAGGTAGTAGTTCATCATCGAGAACATGCCCTTCTTCATCTCGCCGCCGTACCACGTATTGATGATGACCTGCTCGCGGCTCGTGATATTGAAGGCGACCGCCGTCTCCGAATGAAGTCCGAGCTCCTTGTAGTTCTCAACCTTCGCTTTCGACGCATTGTAGACGACGAAATCCGGCTCGAAGTTCTCCAACTCCTCCTTCGAGGGCAGGATGAACATATTGCTGACGAAATGCGCCTGCCATGCGACCTCGACGATAAATCGCACGGCCATGCGCGTATTCTTGTTCGCACCACAGAAAGCATCGACGACGAAGAGACGCTTGTTGGAAAGCTCCTTTTTCGCAATCTTCTTGAGTTCTTCCCACGTCTCCTGACTTGCCGGATGGTTGTCGTTCGGATAGGCGTCCGAGGTCCACCAGACCGTATCCTTGGAGTTCTCGTCCATGACGATGAACTTGTCCTTCGGCGAACGGCCCGTAAAGACGCCCGTCATGACATTCACGGCATCAAGCTCCGTGAGCTTTCCCTTCTCAAATCCCGTGAGGTCGGCCTTCATCTCTTCTTCGAAAAGCTGTTCATAGGACGGATTATGGACGATTTCCTTCACGCCGGTAATCCCGTACTTTGTCAGATCAAGTTTTGCCATGTTTCTCTACCTCTTTCATAAAAGTTGAATTTAAGATATAGTTTCAAACATGCTCTCTTCATCTCTTTCTCGCTTTTCTAGGGAAATCCTGCTTGTTTTCAATTTTTATTTATGAAATTTCACTTGCAAATCCTTATTTCTTCGCAAATGCTTCCGTTACAGCATGCATTTCCGTCTTCTCGCACACTGCGCGATGCAGGATTTCAGCCGTTTTCAGCGACGCCAATCCCTGCGGAATCGGGCTTTCGTTCAAGGAGGCGAGCTTGTCGAGCTGCGCGAATTCGTCGAGTCCCGCACGCTCTTCCCCGAGCGCGTCCAAGACGCTTTCGTTGAACTTGTACGGGCTTGCCGTCGAGACGACGACGAGCGGGCGCTCGCTTCCCGTCGCCTTCTTATAAGCCTGTGCCACGCGATACGCGACAGCCGAATGCGTGTCGAGCACATAATGCTCCTTTTCGTAGACTTCGCGAATCGTCTCCTTCGTCACCACGTCGTCGACCCAGCCAGCCCAAAACGTCTCTTTAAGATTCTGCAGCACAGTCTCGCCGACCTCGTACCTGCCCTTTGCGGCAAGCTCCTCCATCCAGCCCCTGACCAGCGCCGCATTCTGCGTTTCATGATAGAGCAGACGCTCAAGATTGCTCGAAATCAAGATGTCCATGGACGGCGAGATCGTCTTGTAAAAATCGCGCTTTTTGTCATAAACGCCCGTCTGCAGGAAATCCGTCAGCACGTTGTTGCTGTTCGACGCACAGATCAGTTTCGCGACGGGAAGCCCCATGCGCTTGGCATAATAACCCGCGAGAATATCGCCGAAATTGCCCGTCGGCACGCAGAAATCGATGGCTTCGCCCGCTGCAATCGTCCCCTTTTCCAAGAGATCGGCATAGGCGCTGAAGTAGTAGACGATCTGCGGCACGAGCCTGCCCCAGTTGATCGAATTTGCCGAAGACAGCTTGACGTTCCCAGCGGCGAGCTTCTCTCCAAAGGCCTTGTTGCCGAAAATCTCCTTGACGCCGTTCTGCGCATCGTCAAAATTCCCCTTGACCGCGACGACACGGACATTTGCGCCCTTCTGCGTGCACATCTGCAGGTTCTGGATCTTCGACACGCCGCCCGTCGGATAGAACACGAGGATCTTGATCTGATCGACATCGGCAAAACCTTCGAGCGCCGCCTTGCCCGTGTCGCCCGACGTGGCAACGAGAATCAGAATCTCAGCATCCTCACCCGTCTTCTTGAGCGCCGTCTGCAAAAGCTGCGGCAAAAGCTGCAGTGCCATGTCCTTGAACGCACTCGTCGGCCCGTGCCAGAGCTCCAATACGGGGAACTCCTTGAGCGCGTGCACGGGCGCGATGCGCACGTCGTCAAACTTGCCGCCCCCGTAAGCGCGTGCAATGCAGCCCGCAAGCTCCTCCGCCGTGTAATCCGTAAGGAAGAGTCCCAGAATGCGTGCCGCACGCTCCTCATAGGAAAGCTGCCGCATCCCTGCGATAAAGTCCAAATCGACCGCAGGAATCTCCTCGGGCACGAAAAGCCCGCCGTCCGCCGCCAACCCCTGGATGATTGCCTCTGCCGAGGCGACGCTTGCCGCCTTTCCCCTTGTACTGCTGTATTTCAATTCCTTCACTCCATTCATCTCTCTCCATCGACTGTGCCGCTTCTCTCAGCGCGTCAGCTGCGCCGTCGTCGCATGGACGGCACGCTCCAAATCGGCGGGCGCGAGCACGATCTGTTCGCCGCGCCTGCCCGCGCTGACGGCAATCTTGTCCCAGGCTTTCGCCGAAGCGTCGAGGAACACAGGATACTCTTTCTTCGCACCGAGCGGCGAGCAGCCGCCGCGCTGATAACCCGTGAGCGCAAGCACTTCCTTGAGATGCACCATCTCCGCCTTCTTGCTCGCGGCGGCCTTAGCGAGAGCCTTGAGGTCAAGCTCCGCCGCGCCCGGAATGCACGCCATGACGACGCCCGCCTTGTCCGTGCGGGCGACGAGCGTCTTGAATACCTGCTCCACAGGCATATGGAGCATCTCGGCCGCATGGACGGCGCTGAGGTCGTCCAAGTCGACGGGAAACTTCCGCAGCTCGTACGAAATCGACAGCCCGTCGAGAATCCGCGCCGCATTCGTCTTCTTCTGCCCCTTCATATCGCTCACCGTTTCTGCATCCGCAATCTCAAGCAAAAAGCTGCTTCGGATGCAGACTCTATTATACCATAGGTTCACGAGAACTCCTATGGCCGAAGCAAAAGAAGCGCATCAGCGGGAGAAAATACACCTTCTATGTGTATCATTGTTGACGTTGAAACACAAAAGGTATATGATGAACTTATCAAAGGAGTCGATCATGAAAACATCTGAGCTTTTGAGGATCCTCAAAAATCATGCTTGCACGATGGTCGAACATGGCGGCAGGCACGATAAATATTATAGTCCGATCACGGGGCGCGTATTCGTCGTTTGGCGGCACAAAAGGGAAATTCCGACTGGAACGGTGCAGAAAATTTTGAAACAAGCTGGAATCCAGCAGCCGTGATGAGGATACGCTTCGACACACTTTTTTTCGACAGGAGGCTTGAAACATGAGCAAATACGCTTTTCCTGCAATCTTTCGCTGGGATGAGGAGGAACAGGTCTATGACGTGACCTTTCCCGATATTGAGAACTGCTTCACCGCTGGTGAAAATCAGCCTGAGGCTTTGGAGAACGCCGCCGATGCACTCGCCCTGATCTTGTGCGATATGGAAGACGAGCACGCCGTCATCCCCCTGCCTGCTCCCCTCGACACTTTGTCTGCCGGCGAAAAAGGCTTCGTGAGCCTCGTCGCTGCTGACACCGACGCTTATCGGGAGATCATCGAGCGCGAAAACAATCCCATCAAATATGCACGCAAACAGGCAGGTCTGAACATCAAGATGCTGGCCGAGCTTCTGGGCGCTCCTTATCGTACGGTACAGGAGTGGAATGCCGGCCGCCGTCTGCCGCCGCCCTGGGTGCAGCGTCTCATCGTTGAGAAAATCGAAGCCAACGCCTGATGCAAAGTCCCAACTTGGAAAGAGGTGCTTCCCCTTGCTGAAAATCGCGTCCGCACAGATGGAAATACAGCCCGGACGGCCTGACGCCAATACCGCGAACATACTGCGCCAGATGGAAGAAGCGAAAGCGAATCATGCCGACATCGTCATCTTCCCCGAGATGGCGATTCCCGGCTATCTGCTCGGCGATACCTGGGAGCAGGACGCCTTCCTGCGCGACTGCGAATCTTGCGCCGCCGACATCATCGCCGCCTCGCACGGCATCGCCGTCATCTTCGGCAGCGTCGCCGTCGATTGGACGAAGAAAAACAATGACGGTCGGCCGCGCAAGTACAACGCCTGCTTCGTCGCCAGCGAAGGAAAGCTCTGCCATCCCGAGGCAATGCCCTACCCCTTCGTCATCAAGACGCTCCTGCCGAACTATCGGGAGTTCGACGACACACGCCACTTCTTCAGCCTGCAGAAGCTCGCACGCGAGCTGGGCACGACGCCCAAGAGCCTGATTTCTCCCGTCTCGCTGAAGATTCACGGCAGACGCTGGAAGATCGGCTGCCTATTGTGTGAAGACGGCTGGAGCGACAATTACGAGACGGCACCGATGAAACTTCTCGAAGAATACGAGGATCTGGACTTCTACGTCAACATTTCCTCCTCCCCCTATACGCTCGGGAAGAACGAGAAGCGCCAGCGCCTCTTCTCTGCCGCAGCCAAGGCGGCAGGGGCGCCGCTCATCTACATCAACAACGTCGGCTTGCAGAACAACGGCAAGACTGTCTACACCTTCGACGGTGCGAGCGCCGTTTACAGCGCGGAAGGTTTATGCGTCGCCGCCGCTCCATCCTACGAGGAAGGGCTGCACTATGTCGATGTCGAAGAAATCGCCTCGCTCCCTGCCCTCACGCCCGAAAAGAAGACCGAAATCGCCCAGATTTACGAAGCGCTTTCCTACGGCGTCAAAAATTTTCTCGACAGCATCCGCATGAAGAAGGTCGTCGTCGGTGCCTCGGGCGGCATCGACTCCGCCGTCGCCGCCGCGCTCTATACGAGCGTCCTCGGCGCAGAAAACGTCCTGCTCGTCAACATGCCGAGCCGCTTCAACTCCGAGACGACGAAGGATCTCGCACACGCGCTCGCCGAAAACCTCGGTTGCTATTACGCCGTCTTCCCCATCGAGGAGTCCGTACAGCACACGATGAAGCAGATTGCAGCGACGCCCATCGAGATTCTGAAGACAGGAGAAAAGAAGACGCTTGCCGTCTCCTCCTTCCTCGCCGAGAACATCCAGGCGCGTGACCGCAGCTCGCGCATCCTCGCCGCCCTCGCCGCAGCCTTCGGCGGCGGCTTCTCGTGCAACGCAAACAAGGCGGAGACGACCGTCGGCTACTCGACGCTCTACGGCGACCAGGCGGGCTTCCTCGCCGCCCTCGCCGACCTTTGGAAGCATCAGGTCTACGATCTTGCACGCTACATGAACGAGCATATCTTCAAGCGCGAAGTTGTGCCGCAGGCGACGATCGACATCGTGCCGAGCGCCGAACTGTCCGATGCGCAGAACGTCGACGAGGGCAAGGGCGATCCGCTGCTCTATCCGTACCACGACTATCTGTTCCGCGCCTTCGTCGAGCGCTGGGAAAAGGCGACTCCCGAAGACATCCTCGATTGGTACGTCAAAGGCACGCTTGAGCAGCAAATCGGCTGCGAAAAAGGCCTCGTGAAGAAATATTTCCAGACCCCCAAGGACTTCGTCGCCGACCTTGAACGCTGGTGGAACCTATTTTCCGGTCTCGCCGTCGCCAAGCGTATCCAAGCGCCCCCGATCCTCGCCGTCAGCCGTCGCGCCTACGGCTTCGACCACCGCGAGGCGCAGAACGGCGCCTACTATACGAGAGCCTATCAAAAGCTCAAGGAAGCGCTGCTGAAATGAAAACCGCTCGCGCCGGATTCTTCGTGAATCTGCAAGAACAGCTTGCGCTTCCCTGCACTTTGTGATAAAATACTTTTGTTGTCTATGGCACAAGATTAGGAAGCACTGATAAAATGAAGTCCGTCAGATTGGCGCAGATTTTTCGTTCGATCAAGGAGACGAACCGGACGCATAGTGGTGCTATGCGGAGGATTTGTCGACGCAGAGAGGGCGGAAAAGATACGTCAAGATGGCGGTGCTGAATTTATCAGGGATTCCTTAACTGCGCCGCGAAGGAGGTGTACCCCATGGCAAGTGTTTGCGAAATCTGTGCAAAGGGCGAGATGTCCGGCATGAATGTCAGCCATTCGCATTTGAAGACGAAGCGCAAGTGGAAGCCGAATATCCAGCGTGTACGCGCGATTGTGAACGGCGAGACGAAGCACGTCAACGTCTGCACGCGCTGCCTGCGCTCGGGCAAAGTCGAGCGTGCCATCTGATCTGTGCACAAGGATCCGAACTGATATATCATAAAACAAGCCGCTGAATCGAAAGATTCAACGGCTTGTTTTATTGCAGCGATGCATCAATAGGAATAATTCTGCCCTTCCGAAGCGACGCAGTCGATCTCAATGAGCGCGTCCTTCGGCAGTCGCGCCACCTCGACGCAGACGCGTGCAGGCGGGCAATTTGTGAAATACTTCGCGTACACCGTGTTCATCGCCGCGAAGTCCTCGATGTCCTTCAGATAGACTGTTGTCTTGACAACATCTTCCAGAGAGCATTCATCGGCTTCGAGAACGGCCTTGAGGTTTTCCAGCACGCGCTCGGTCTGTTCGGCAATGCCGCCCGCGACGAGTTCGCCCGTCTGTGGGTCGAGCGGAATCTGCCCCGAAGCGAAGATGAAGCCGCCCGACGTGCGGACTCCCTGCGAGTACGGGCCGATCGCTTTCGGCGCATTTTCCGTGATGATTTCTTTTTTCATGATCGAATCGCTCCCTTCGTCATATACCACATTGGCACATAGTACGCACTACTCCTCCACTTGGAGATCGGGACGCAGCGAAATGGCACCGCCCAGGTAGATGTGGCGAATCTCACTCTGCGGCTTATCCGTATCGACGAGCAAGAGCGCCCGTATGCAGCGTGGCAAAGAATTTTCGATATCCGGCTCCAGGGTGTCAAAAAGCGGCACTGCATCGAACCCTTTCAAGAATCTCGCACCCGCAGCCGGAAATGCCGACTTGAGATCGGGCGTCGCGGAAAAAATCGCCGCTCCGATGTCTGAAGGATCAATCTTGTTCGTGCGGCACATACCCATGACCATGAGTTTCACCGCTTGAAATATCTCAGCCTTCGTATCCTTTTCTACCGTGATCGCACCCCTGATCCCACGCATGGGAATCCCTCCTATCCTACTCTTCCTAGCATTAAAGCCCCAAAGAAAACGCGCATTTCGCGCCTTTCCCCAATCAACGGCAGCCTCGTCAATGACCGCGCAATATGCTCCACAGGAGCCGCGCCGAGAGCACGATCGCCGCCAGATAGCCCAAGACGCCCAGAAACGGTATCTCCATGATCTTCGGTGTCATCTGCGTCGTGCAGATCGTGCTTGAGCCAAGGAGAAGCGCCGCACTCAGGAGGGCGATGATGAGTTTATTGATCATCTTGTTGAGCCTCGCGAGCGGCTCATCGGCGCCCGTAAGCTCAAGATTGACCTTCGTCTGCCCGCTCAGCGTCATCTTCAGAATGTCCGAGATCTGCTCGGGCAGCTGCAAGGATTTGCGCAAGAGGATGTAGCCCTCACGCTTCGCCTTGCCGGCTTCCTCGCGCCAGTTGAATCCCTTCGCAAAGCTCAGTTCCATACTGCGCGCCAGAATCTCAACGAAGCTGACCTCAGGGCATACGAGGCGCATGACGCCCTCGATCGTCATGACGCCGCGGCAGAACATGCTGATGCCCGGCGCAATCGCAATGTGATGAGAGCGCAGAACGTTCATGATCTGACGCGAGAGTATGCCCATCTTCAGCGAGCGGAAATCGAGATCGCCGTACTGCGCGATGAGCGCGTCGATGTCCTGATAGAGCCTCGCATGGTCGATGCGCTCCTGCGGCACGCCGAGCGAGAGCACCGCCGCCTTCATCTCGAAGACGTCATGCTGCGCCAGAGCGAAGATCGCCTTGCGGATTGCCGCGCGATCCTTGTTCGACAGACGCCCCATCATGCCGAGGTCGAGCCAGACGATCTTGCCGCCGCGCACCCAGATGTTCCCCGGATGCGGGTCGGCGTGGAAGTAGCCATCCTCGACGATCTGCTTGACGTAATTTTCGCCGAGCCGCTCGCCGATGCGCCGCGCGTCGATGCCCGCCGCCTTGAGTCCCGCCACATCGTCAATCTGTATGCCGTCGACGTACTCCATGACGAGCACATGCTGCGTCGTCAAATGGCGATAGACCTTGGGACAGCTTACAAAGTCGGCATCCTGATTCGCATGGCGGAACTCCTCGATGTGGTTCGCCTCCATGACGAAATCCATCTCCTGTTTGGCAATCGCCCAAAGCTCATCGAGCACCATGCTGAAATCCACGACGTCCTGCGCAGGGCCAAGGATCTTCAAGATGCCCGCCGCACGCTTCAAGAGCACGATGTCCTTGCTCATGATGTCGTGCACGCCCGGTCGCTGCACCTTGATGACGACCTTCTCACCGTCCAGGAGCACCGCGCAGTGCACCTGCGCAATCGAAGCTGAACCCAGCGCTTCTTCATCAATCGAGCGGAAGATGCGCGTCCAGCGACGCTGATACTCCTGCTCGATGACCTTCTCTATGACGGAAAACGGCAGGGGGTTCGCCTCCGTCTGCAGTTTCATAAGTTCATCGCAGTATTCCTGCGGCAGGAAATCCGGACGCATGCTCATGATCTGCCCGAGTTTCACGAAAGTCGGTCCGAGATCTTCCAAGATCAGCCGCAGTTTCTCGGGCGTTATGCCATGCACGATGTCGCGCGCACGCAGGACTTCAACCATCTCGCGCAGACGCGTCGCCGAGCCTTGATCCTCCTTGCGCCACGCTTCGCGAAAAGCCTTTGCGAACATCGTATCCCCCCTCGGAAGAGCCCCCATCGCCATGCTGGACGGCAAAAGCCTTGCCTTAGCTCTTTTTGCCGTACTTTTCTTCGAGCTGCTGGCGCACCGTCTCATTTTCCAGGAATTCATCGTATGTCGTCACGCGGTCGACAACGCCCTCAGGCGTGATGTCGATGATGCGATTTGCGATCGTCTGAATAAACTCGTGGTCGTGCGAAACGAAAAGTACCGTGCCCGAAAAGGCAATCAGTCCGTCGTTCAATGCCGTGATGGACTCCAAGTCGAGGTGGTTCGTCGGCTCGTCGAGAAGCAGCACGTTCGCGCCCGAAAGCATCATGCGCGACAACATGCAGCGCACGCGCTCGCCGCCCGAGATGACCTTGGCCTTCTTCTGGCTCTCCTCGCCCGAAAAGAGCATGCGTCCCAGAAAGCCGCGCACAAACGACTCGTCCGGGTCGCGCGAATACTGGCGCAGCCAGTCGACGAGGTTCAGGTCGACGTCATCGAAAAATTCGTTGTTGTCCTTCGGCAAGTACGCCTGCGTCGTCGTCACGCCCCATTTGAACGTGCCTGCATCCGCCTCCATATTGCCCATGAGGATCTCGAAGAGCGCCGTCTTGCCCACGGAATTCGGGCCGACGAAGGCGACCTTATCTCCCTTCTTGAGCGTGAAGCTCACGTTGTTCAGCACCTTCTCGCCATCGATCGTCTTCGTCAGGCCGCTGACCTGCAGCAGCTGGTCGCCCGCCTCGCGGTCGGGCGTAAAGGCGATGTAGGGATAGCGGCGCGAGGACGGCTTGATGTCGTCGAGTGTGATCTTTTCGAGCAGCTTCTTGCGCGAGGTCGCCTGCTTCGACTTCGATGCGTTGGCGCTGAAGCGCTGGATGAAGGTCTGAAGTTCCTTGATCTTCTCCTCTTTCTTCTTGTTCGCATCCTTCGCCATCTGCAGGGCGAGCTGGCTCGACTTGAGCCAGAAATCATAGTTGCCCGCATAGAGTTGGATCGATCCAAAGTCCACGTCAGCGATATAGGTGCAGACCTGATTGAGGAAGTGACGATCATGCGAGACGACAATGACCGTGTTCGGAAAGTCGTCGAGGAAGGCTTCGAGCCAGTTGATCGACTCGATGTCGAGATGGTTCGTCGGCTCATCGAGGAGCAGTACATCGGGACTGCCGAAAAGCGCCTGCGCCAAGAGCACGCGCACCTTCTCCTTGTCCGTAAGATCCGCCATCTTCTTGTGATGCTTCGAAGGCTCGATGCCGAGGCCGTTTAAGAGGCGCTCCGCCTCAGGCTCTGCATCCCAGCCGTTCATGTCGGCGAACTCCGCCTCAAGTTCCGAGGCCCTCATGCCGTCGGCATCGGAGAAGTCCTCCTTCTGATAGAGCGCATCCTTCTCATCCATGATGGCGACGAGACGCTCGTGACCGAGCATGACCGTGCGCAAAACCTCGACCTCGTCGAAGGCGTAGTGATCCTGCTTGAGCACGGCAAGGCGCTCGCCTGGCGTAATGTCGACCGAGCCTTTCGACGGCTCGATGTCGCCCGCAAGGACGCGCAGAAACGTCGACTTGCCCGCGCCGTTCGCGCCGATGATGCCATAGCAGTTGCCCGGCGTGAACTTGATGCTTACATCCTTGAACAAAACGCGCTTGCCAAACTGCAGCGTCAGTCCGCTTGTACTAATCATAAGATCCGATCCTCAACCTTCCCTATACTGTTTTTTTCGCTTGCAAAAGAGCCGCGCGTTCCATGCCCGTGAAATATATTCACTGGCGCAGGATGTCGCGGAAAAGCTGCATGATGCTCTGACCGTACGTATGGCCGGGCACCGCCCAACGTCCATTGAGATCCGTCCATGTGCCGAGCGTGCGAGCGCCGTACGTCGAGCGCACGAGGTCGTAGCGCGGATCGACGATGGGCAAGGCGGGGCGGCGCGTCGACGCGTAGGCCAGAAGGTGCTGAATATGCGCGCGCACACCCAGCTCCGACGTAGAAAAGTACGCGCCCTTGACCGTCGCGCTCGTCGTGCCGAGACCGCAGTAATTGTTCTGATCGGGTGTGACCGTGCCGCCGTAGCGGAAGAAGCCCGTTTCCTTCAGTGCCTGCGCAAACGCCACATCGGGCCTCACACCCTCGCGTGCGCCTTCCTTATAATAATACGAAACGAGCGCTTCCGGCGAAACGGAGATGTCCGGATGCGGGTTGTTCATCAGCAGGTAATCGACGCACTGCTTCTCCGTCGCCATCGCCGCGCCCAAGATGGCGTCCGCTGTGCGCGGTGCCGTCACGAGAACGCCCGGCGTTTTTTCCACCGGCTTCTTTTCGGGCGCAGGAGGGTTCAAGATGTCCTTGATGCGCTCGGAAAGCGGCTGCTGCGCGTGCGCTGCCTGAACCTTCGTCTCCTTCGTCCTGCCCTGCTCGATGCCCTGATGCATTTCCACTTTCGTTTCCACCTGCGGATCATGCAGGCGTCTGGCGTCCGCCGCCGATGGAAGCGAAAAAGCAAATGTGCCGAGCACGAGCGCCGTCAAAACTGCCTTACCCTGAAAAGACCCCTTGAAACCCAATGCAATTCCTCCTAAAAATCACGGCGTATAGTACGCGAAATAAAGTGAAAAAGCCCCCGCGAAAAAGAACAATACCGGATGAATCTTCTTCCCTCGTCCCGAAAAGACCTCCAAAAAAACATAGACGATCATCCCTGCGCCCAGTCCTGCAACAAGACTAGAGGACAATGGCGTCACGAGAAGCACGGCGAAGAACGCGACATGTTCCGACGTCTGCTGCCAGTCGAGCCGCAGCTCCCGGAGGAGCAAGCAGCCCGAAAAAATGAGGAGCGGCGCGAGAATCGCCGAAAAGTCGAGAACGGCCGCCGCCACAGGCTCCAGGAACAGAACGAGAAGCAGAACGGCTGCCGCCGCACAGGCAGCGAGCGGTGTGCGTGCGCCGACGGCACGCGCCGCCGCGGACTCCTTCGCCAAGGTGACGGGTCCTGCACCGAGGAGCGATGCGACAACATTTCCTGCGGCGAGCACAAGGAGCGTGCGTTTTTCGGCAAGCCCGTGCACCTCTTCCGCCTCTCCGAGTGCGGCGAATGTGCCGCACGTATCGAAGAAGAGGAAAAGCCACAGCGCCAGAACGACGCCCGAAAGCTCTGCAAGATGTGCAAAATCGAGTGCAAACGCCGTCCGATCAAGCCCCTCGGGCAGCAGGAACGGCGCCTCGGGCAAAACGAGGAAGCCTTCGAAGAGAGCGAGCAGCACAGCCGAAAGAACGCCCCAGAACGCCGCCGCACGAACGCCCATCGCCCAAAAGGCGAGCGATACCGCAAGGCCTGCGAGCGCGACGAACGCCGCCGGCTCAGAAAGGCTGCCAAGCATCGTCACCGTCAGCGGCGAGCCGACGACGAGCTTGCCCATCTGAAGCCCTGTAAAGACGACGAGCAAACCCACGCCGCCGCGCGCCGCCTCTGTGATTGCACGCGGCATCGACGCGAGGAAGATGCGGCGAAGCGGCGTAGTCACCGTCAGAAGGACGAGGAGCGCGGCTATAACGCATGCGGCAAGAGCCTCCTGCCACGCGACGCCGAGCGGATAAATGACGCCGTAGACGAGCCAGACGTTGATGCCGAGCGCAGGCGCGACAACGATCGGCTGACGCACAAAAAGCCCCGCAGCAAGCGTCGCCAAACACGCAGCGAGAAGCGTCGCCACATAAGCTCCGACAAAAGGCGCACCCGCCCTCGCCCAAAGTGCGGGCACGACCGCAAACGTCGCCAGAAGAGCGAGCGCCGTCAACACGCCGCCCAAAACCTCCCGCCGCCACTGGACGCGCTCATCCTTCCATGAAGGAAAAGAAAAAATCTCGGCCCGTCCTCCCTTCTCAAAAAACCAATCCGCTCCTATTGTACCACAAGACCGCCAAGGCTTTCAATCCTAAGCAGGAGCTTTTTGCTGAACCCTCAAAAGTCCGACGAAAGGCGCAAACCGATCGACTGGCGAGAACGGCGCACCGTGCCCACGATGCCACGATAAAAGGCTCGACCTGCTTGCAAAGAAGCAAGTCGAGCCTTTCGCCGACTCTATTCACTTTCTCCGATGAGTTATCAACCCATCGGCAAACTTGCTTGGTTGCGGGAAGAGGACTTGAACCTCTGACCTTCGGGTTATGAGCCCGACGAGCTACCAACTGCTCCATCCCGCGATAAAAATGAAAATGGTGGGCAGGGATGGATTCGAACCATCGTAATCCGAAGATGACAGATTTACAGTCTGTTCCCTTTAACCACTCGGGCACCTACCCATATATCAAGACGGCTTGCGCCGCATCTCGCGTTGGTTGCGGGAAGAGGACTTGAACCTCTGACCTTCGGGTTATGAGCCCGACGAGCTACCAACTGCTCCATCCCGCGATGTTTTGTCACACCGTAAACCATCGGCTGACAAGAAACAATTATACTATAGTGGAAGAGCTTTGTAAAGGGCGCAAAAGGAAAAAGTCGCCGAAACATGCGGCATCGGCGACTTTTTCATCAAAACCTCATCTCAATCACTCAAAAAGATAGGCGTACCTCTCCTTGAACTCGTCCTTTTCCATATGATAGGCATTGGCGAGGCCGGGATCGTCGAGATCCTCCTTTTCCATGCGCATCATGAAACCACGCGCAATTTTGTAGTGGACAGACTCGATATTGACCTTGCGCACCTTCGTCTTGCCCGTCTCAGGATCCTTGATCTCGTCGAAGAAGAGCGGCTTCGCCTGGTTGTCCTGCAGAGTGATGAGCGCCCCCGTCTCGCCGCGCATGAGAAACTGCACGGCCTCGTAGCCCAAGGAGCGTGCATAGTCGATGTCGTAGGCGATCGGCGTGGCACAGCGAAGCTCGTAGCCGATTTCCTTGTCCACGATGGCGATCTTGATGCCGATCTTCTTGACTTCGGCGAGTACCGCCTGCTTCAGGATTTCGCCGAAGTCCAGTTCCGCGTAGCGAATATGGCCATGTTCGTCGAGTACGAGATTGCCAAGCTTTTGGAAGTCCTCCTGCGCGATCTTCTCGATGACACCCTCGGCGATGACGGCGACGCCGTAGTTGTGCCCCGTCAAGTAGCGCTTGACAATCGACCCCGTGATGATGTCGACGACTTGCTGCAAGGGAATCGACTCCGCCGCGAACTCCTCGGGAATGATCGTCAGAGCCGCGCCTGCCGAGCGCCCCATACCGAGCGCCAAGTGTCCCGCAGTGCGTCCCATAGCGATCGTGAAGTACCAGCGGTTGTTGCTCGTACGTGCGTCCTCCATGAGGTTTTCAATCTCCTCCGTGCCGAAAGCGCGCGCCGTCTCGAAACCGAACGTCGGGATGCCCTCGGGCAGCGGCAGGTCGTTGTCGATGGTCTTTGGCACATGGACGACGTTGATCGTCTTGCCGATCTGACGCGCGTAATTCGACACCGCCATAGCGCTGTACGCCGTGTCATCGCCACCGATCGTCACGACGTGCGTAACGCCAAGTTCCGTCAAAGTATCGACAACTGTGCGCAGGTCGGATTCCTTCTTCGTCGGGTTATAGCGCGACATCTGCAGGATGCAGCCGCCTGTCAGATGGATGCGGTTCACGCGCTCCATGTCGAGGCGCACATATTTCTTCTCGCCGCGCGCGAGGCGCGAAAAACCATCGTAGATGCCGAGTACGTCCCAGCCATGGCGGTCAGCCTCGATGGTCACGGCGGAAATGACGCTGTTGATGCCGGGCGCCGGCCCGCCGCCACAGATAATGGCAATGACATTCTTGATTCCGATCATGAAAAAGCCCCCTCTTCCATTTTGCGCATAAATCTTATTGCTTCATATTGAACATACTTCCTTTATTCTGTCAAAAAAGCGAATTTCCTGCCGCAAACGAGGAGAAGGCGAAAGAAAGTTCCCACCCAAAAGAAAAGAGCAACGGCATCGCCAGCCATCGCTCTTTCGCATGTTCCAATAAAACTACCGCTTGCCGAGATGCGAACGCCTGCCGGCGTTCGTCTTCGTACCGCTCTTGGAGCGTGCCGCAGGGCGTCCCACGCGCTTCTTGGCGACGCGGCGTGCACGCTGCGCCGCCTTGCCGCGCTTGGGCGGCGGTGCGCTCTTCGCGGGCGCTGTACGCTCTTTGTCTGCGTTCTCCTGATTCGCCGCTGCCGCTTTCGCCGCCGTCTTCCGTCGCACGTTCTTGCCGCCGCTTCTCTCCGACTTTTCCTTGGTGAGGCGAGCCTTGATGCCCGCCTCAATGCGGCGCAGCTGATCGTACTGATGCGCATTGACGAAGGTGACGGCAAGCCCCTTTGCTCCCGCACGCCCCGTCCTGCCGATGCGGTGAATATACCACTCCGTATCCTGCGGCAGATCATAATTGAATACATGCGTGACGCCCTCGATGTCGAGTCCGCGCGCCGCGATGTCGGTGACGACGAGGATCTGCAGCTTCGCCTCGCGGAAACGGCGCATGACGAGGTTGCGCTGCGTCTGCGTGAGGTCGCCGTGCAGCTCGTCGACGAGGTAGCCGCGCCCCGCGAGTTCCAGCGTCACATGCGCGACCTTCTGCTTCGTATGGCAAAAGACCATCGCAAGGTACGGCTGATATTTGTTCAGCAGCTCACAGAGCTTGTCGAGCTTCGTATCCTCGCGCGTGTCGACAATGACCTGCTCGATATTCGCGAGCGTCACGCACTCGGGCTGCACCGTAATCTCGCGCGGCTCCTTCATGTAGCGGCGCGTGAGCGCCCGTATGCGCTCGGGCATCGTCGCCGAAAAGAGCATGAGCTGGTGATCGCCCGCCAGCGCTTCGAGCATCGTTTCCACATCCTCGACAAAGCCGAGACGCATGAGCTCGTCGGCCTCATCGAGGACGACCTTGTTGACCTGTGAGAGTTCGACCGAGTGGCGGCGCAGGTGATCGAGAAGCCTGCCGGGCGTCGCGATGATGAGCTGCGGCTTCTGTCGGAGCTTATCCTTCTGCCGTTCGATGTCCTGCCCGCCGTAAACGAGCGCCGTTCGTATGCCGACCGCATCCGCGAGCGTCTTGGCGACGCGCGCCGTCTGCATGGCCAGCTCGCGCGTCGGGCTGACGACGAGAGCCTGCGCGACCTGGGCATTTCCCTTGATGCGCTCAAGCAAGGGCAGCAGGAAGGCGAGCGTCTTGCCTGTGCCCGTCTGCGCCTGCACGATGGCGTCACGTCCCGAACGCACGGCAGGAATCGCCTGCTCCTGCACGGGAGTCGCCTCGCGTATGCCCTGACGCGCGAGAGCGTCGACCAACACTTCCGGGCAGTGAAGTTCTGAAAAATTCAACTCGAAAGTACCTCCGTTCCCGTCTCCGTGATGAGAATCGTCTTTTCCCACTGTGCCGAGAGCGAGCCGTCCTTCGTGCGCACCGTCCAGCCATCCTTCTTGTCGACCGTCACCTTGTACTTGCCTGCGTTGATCATCGGCTCGACCGTCAGCACCATGCCCGGCACGAGCAGCATGCCTGTGTCAACTTCGCCCACATGCGGCACGAAAGGCTCTTCGTGGAAGTCCTTGCCCACGCCGTGTCCGCCGAGCTGCGTCACGACGGAGCAGCCGTTGGCGCGCGCGTGCGCGTCGCACGCCGCACCGATATCGCCGAGGAAGTGCCACGGCCTGGCCGCCTCAATGCCGAGGTTCATGCACTCCTTCGCCACCTCGACGAGACGCGCCGCTTCCGGCGTCGTCCTGCCGCCGACGATGTACATGCGCGACGCGTCAGCATAGTAGCCATCCAAGATCGTCGTGATGTCGACGTTCACGATGTCGCCTTCCTTCAAGATCGTTTTCTTCGACGGTATGCCGTGGCAGACGACGTCGTTGATCGAGATGCAGACGCTCTTTGGGAAGCCCTCGAAATTCAGGCACGCGGGAATGCCGCCGTGATCGATGATATAGTCATGCGCTGCCTTGTCGAGCGTCGCCGTATCGATGCCCGGCTGCACCATCTCGCCCATGAGGTCGAGCGCCCCATCGTTGACGACGCCGCTCTTTCTAATGCCCTCGATGTCCGCCGCATTCTTGATGATGCTGTGCGGCGGGCGCACCTGCCCGCGATAGATGTCGAATTTCATCGAGCGAATACGTTCATCGAAATCCATGTGGCATTTCTTGTACTTCTTGCCGCTGCCGCACCAGCACAAATCATTTCTCGTCATTTCATTGCTCCTCGCACGCATGACGCAAAGCGTCATGCAAAATCATGGCGCACCAAGGCTATGTCCAGTACACCCTTTAAAAAGTCCTTCCCATTATAACACATTCCGTCCTGCACTGCGAACCATTATCTCTAAAAAACAGATGCCGCAATCCCCTCCCGTGAGGGAAACTGCGGCACCGGATGAAAATGCTGCCTTTTTCACGCAAGGCAGGCGTCAAGTCGTCGCAACAGAAATATCAAGCTCGACGATATGACCGCCGAGATCCATATCGACGGCAAGGTAGCCATCACTGCTGATCTTGATCTGGAAGTCCTCACCGATGGAAAGCGACGGCGTGGAGATATCGACCTCCAAGCCGAGTCCTGCGATATGCGTCGCCGTGTTCGCCGTCAGCATGTTGCTGAGCTCGGAAATCGCACTCTGCGCCATCTCATCGAAGTTCTCGACGGGCATGCCCATCATCATCGTGGAGGCGATGAATTTCGCCGTATCCTCCGTCATGTTGTAAACGACATTGCCGCGAATCTGCTTCGTGAAGCCAACGATGACAGAAACGCCGAGACTCACGGCGTTCTTCTGCTTTACCGTGACCTTGGCACGCTTCGGCTCGGGGAAGCCGATCTGCGGCATGACAGCGGTGAAGGCGTCAATAAAAGGGTTGACAAGTTTTGCATCCATCTTTCTTTATTCCCCCTCCGCAAATCCAAGATTCAAGCAGATGTTTCCGATCTCCGTCTTCGCGACGACCTCGAACGAGGTGAGCTTCGGATTGGCAATGCGGATGTTCGCGCCGCTGATCGTCCCCGGCGGAGTCAGGCGCATTTCCTTGTCGCGGAAAATATCATTGACATTCGATACGCCGCGGCCGACGATGATGTTCGCCGCCTCCTCGACCGAATCGTTTATCTCGTCCTCCTCGATGTCGTCATGCTCATCCATCGCGAGCATGCGCAGAGCAAAGTGGCGCATGGTATCAGTATCCATGTGGACGACGGCGCGTCCTATGGGCGAACCCGTGAGTCCGATGATGACCGCGATGCCCTTGATCGTCAGATAGGGGCTTTCATCAACGGAAATCTCGATCTCGCTCTCCATGCCAAGAAGACTAAACAGACTGCGCTGAAGCCCTTGCGCAAACGTCGCCACATAAGAGTCGCGCAGCATCGTGACGGCGCTCCCCTTCTTCTGGCACAGGATGATCAGCATATCGACGATCTCATTGGGCTTCACAGGCTTCTGCAGGAAAGCGTGGATGCCCACCTCGCGCCCCTGCGTCATGAGGCTCGCATCCTTCATCGCACTGATCATGACAATCGTGGCGTCAGGATCAAAGGCGAGGATGCGGCGGCTCGTCTCAATGCCGTTGGCATCGGGCAGGTTCATGTCCATCGTCACAGCGGTCGGACGCGTCTCCTTGTATTTCTCAACGGCCTCGGCAGCGTTGCTCGCTACGGCGCAGACCTCGAAGCCCGCCTTCTTGAGGATGCCCTCAAGCATCGCCTGGCTGACGCGCGAGTCGTCGACAATCATGATCTTGATTTTATTCACTAAGCTCACCCTATTCTTTCCGTCCAATAAGATATTGCCTGAAAAAAGAACATACTCCCTTATATTATCCTATCGGCCAAAGTCACTAAAAGATTAAGCACTTTCTCAACCTGCGCCCATGCGCGAGAGTATGACGCGGGCAACGTGCACGCCACTCGCGCCCGCCTGCGAAAGGCCGCGCGTGACGCCGGCGCCGTCGCCGACGGCAAAGACGTTCTTGAGGCGCGTTTCCAGCTCATTGGACAGCACGATGCGCGAACTGTAGAACTTGACCTCGACACCGTAGAGCAGCGTGTCGTCATTCGTCATGCCCGGTGCAACGGCGTTGAGCGCCTGCACCATCTCCATGATGTTGTCGAGATGGCGCTTGGGCAGGATCAGCGAGAGATCACCAGGCGTCGCATGAAGCGTCGGCTCCATGAAGCTATGGCTCATGCGGTGCGCGTTCGTGCGCCTGCCCTTGATGAGATCACCGTAACGCTGCATGATGATGCCGCCGCCGAGCATATTGGAAAAAGACGCGATGCTCTTGCCGTACTTGTGCGGCTCATTGAACGGCTCCGTGAAGTGATTCGACACCAGAAGTGCGAAGTTCGTGTTGTGGCTCTGCATCTTCGGGTCGCTGTACGAGTGACCGTTGACCGTCATGATGCCGCCCGTGTTTTCCATGACGACATGACCGTGCGGATTCATGCAGAAAGTTCGCACGGAATCGCCGTAGCGCTTCGTGCGATAGACGAGCTTCGCCTCATAGACCTCCGACGTGATGTGGTCGAAGATCTCGTCGGGCACTTCGACGCGCACGCCGACATCGACCTGATTGTTCTTCTGCTCGACGCGCAGCCGCCGACACTCCTCGGAAAACCATTCGGCGCCCGAGCGCCCCGGCGCAACGACGAGATACTCGGCGGCGATGCGCTCGCCGCTTTCCAGTTCCAAGGCGTTTTCTCCCTCGCCGTCGGAAAGGATATTCCTGACAGGTTCATGGAAGCGGAACTCGACGCGATCCTTCATGTACTCATACGTTTTTTCGAGCATCTTCAAGTTGTTTTCCGTGCCGAGGTGGCGCACGCTCGCTTCCAAAAGATGCAGATCATGCTCCAAGGCGAGCTTGCCGATGCGGCTTCCCTTCGTGCTGAACACCTTCGCGGGAGCGCCGTGGCGCATGTTGATCGCATCGACGTATTCGATGAGACGCATGACCTCGGCGGAACTGATGTACTCGCCGAGCCAGCCGCCGAACTGCGTCGTGAAATTGTACTTTCCGTCGGAAAAGGCGCCCGCGCCGCCGAAGCCGCGCATGATGCTGCAAGGCTTGCAGCCGATGCAGCTCTTGACCTTGCCCGCCGCAATCGGACAGCAGCGATGATATATGTCGTTGCCGCTCTCTAAGACGACGATGGAAAGGCCTGGCTTCTTCTCCGCCAGCTCATACGCCGCGAAAACGCCCGCCGGACCCGCGCCCACAATGGCGACATCGTATTTTTTCACATCGCCGCCTCCCATCCGCTCACTCTTCTACAATTGGTATTATATAGGAAGAAGTTCCTTTATGCAAGGGATTCGTTGCATAAAGGGCGGCTTTTCATTATAATAGGAAAGTATATCCGTAGAATTCATCCGTACTTCCTTTAGGGGGACTTATCTTGACAAACAACATGGCGATCATCATCGCATTCATCGTCTACCTCGGCCTCATGATGCTCATCGGCATCTACTACTATCGGCGCACGCGCTCCATGGCGGACTACATTCTCGGCAACCGCAAGCTCGGCGCATGGGTCACGTCCTTGAGCGCCGAGGCCTCCGACATGAGCGGCTGGATGCTCATGGGGCTGCCTGGCTTCGCCTACATCGCGGGACTCAATGCGGGCTGGATCGCCTTGGGGCTTGCGCTCGGCACCTATGCGAACTGGAAGTTCGTTGCCGCACGTCTTCGAAAATATACGGAGCTTGCCAACAATTCGCTGACGCTGCCCGATTTTCTGCAGAATCGCTACGAGGACAAGTCGAACCTCCTGCGCATCATTCCTGCCGTCTTCATCTTGCTCTTCTTCATCATCTACACATCGTCGGGCTTTGTCGCGGGCGGCAAGCTCTTCGAGACGATCTTCGCGCTTCCCTACACGCAGGCTCTGTTCCTCGGCGCTTTCGTCGTCGTCTTCTACACGCTCGCGGGCGGCTTCCTCGCCGTCTGCTGGACAGACTTCATCCAGGGCGTCATGATGTTCTTCGCCATCCTGCTCGTGCCCGCCGCCGCCTCCTATCTGCTCGGCGGTCCGTCCGTGACGCTCGCTGCCATCTACACGATGGAGCCGTCGTTCTTCAATCCTTTCCAGAAACCTGACGGTTCGACGCTCGGTTTCATCGAGTTCATCTCGCTCATGGGCTGGGGACTCGGCTACTTCGGTCAGCCGCATATCCTCGTACGCTTCATGGCAATCCGCTCATCCGCCGAACTCGGACGCGCCATGCACATCGCCATGACGTGGGTCGCCATCTCGCTCGCCGCTGCCGTCCTCGTCGGCATGGTCGGACGCGCCTACCTTACCGAGCCGCTCTTCGGCACGGCAACGGAGACGGTTTTCCTCGTGATGACGGATTCGATCTTCAACCCCTTCATCGCTGGACTCATCCTCTCCGCCGTCCTCGCCGCCATCATGAGCACGGCCTCGGCGCAGCTTCTCGTCGCAGCTTCAGCCTTCGCACAGGATTTCTACCGTTCGCTGCTTCATAAGAACGCGAGCCAAGGCGAACTCGTCTGGGTCAGCCGCCTCTCCGTTCTCGCGATTGCCGCCCTCTCTCTGACGCTTGCCATGAATCCCGAGAGCCTCATCCTCGACATGGTCGCCTACGCATGGGCAGGCTTCGGCGCCGCCTTCGGCCCCGCATTGCTCGCCTCGCTCTTCTGGCGCCGCGCCACGAGAAACGGCATCCTCGCGGGCATCATCACGGGCGGCGTCACCGTCCTCGTATGGAAGCAGTTCGCCCTCTTCGGCCTCTACGAGATCATCCCGGGCTTCGTCCTTGCCCTCTGCGCCATCTATGTCGTGAGCCTCTTGGACAAAAAGCCGGCAAAGAGCATCACGGACACGTTCGACGCCGTGGGAAAGAGCGAGATATAAGGAAATGAGCTCTTGGAAAACCATTGAAACGGAAAATGATATTGAAGATTTGCTCCGTCTATATTACGGCTTCCATGATGCTTGCATCGTAGCCGCATCGTATCGAAGCGAAACCAGCATCGATCATGAAGGCACGATACACTATTCCAATATAGATGGTCACACGATGATACTCCGTTTTCAGTCCCAAATGGCGTTGAGAATTCTGGAGCTTCGATTTATCGGTGTAAGGCAAGCCCGTTTAATCGTCGGGAACGATCATTTCCCCTGTGATTTAACGGATGCAACGCTATCTTTCGTGAATGGACAATCAGTAAGAAAACCCGAACATTTGATTGAATGGACAGGCTGCAGTGCATTCGATTTCAAACCCCTTGATACTACGGCACATGATTTTGCAGATCATCATATAATAGCCAACAATCTGAGATGGCGATTTCTGGAAGAAGACAACTGCTCTCACAACTGAAAGAACGGTCATCGCAAGCATCTCAGGAGCTTCTGATGACCGTTCTTTTTTCATGTTTCAATGTTTCGCCGCATAGCGAGCCATGGCGATGCGGACGGCTGCGCGGGCAGCAGGCGATGCAGTCGGGGCAGCGGTGCCGGCAATCTTGCCCTTGTCTTTTCCATCGTCATTATCGGCGTCGGCATCTTCCTTTTGCTTCTTTTCAGGCGGCAGAGGCAGAAGACCTTCTTTCATTTTCGCGATTTCCTCGAGCTTTTTCTGCTCTTCCTTCATCTTCTCGGTGGCCTCATCCGAGTCTTCCTGACGACCGCATTCGGCAAGCTTCAGAAGCGTCCACTCCAGATCTTCCGCCAAAGCCTGTGTGTCCTCAAGCCATATATTGAGTTTGGAAAAGCTGGCATCGAGTTCATCAAAGTCTCTCTGTTCTCTGCCCCGCAGCCCTAGAGGATCCTCTATACGCCGGCCTGCCATCCGCGCCTCCTCTCTTTTATTTATCTTCTCAATCATCTTTTCCACTTCTTCGTGGCTGGCTTCAAACCAATTGAAATCCTCGTCCTCATCCTTCGGCAAAGGCGCACACAGGCGGTCTTCCTCGACTTCTGCACGCGCTTCAGCCACCTTCTTCTCCAACTTTGTTTTAAGGTCATAAATCATGGAGATCTTGTCGTCGTACGAGGTCGCGACGATGTGTGACAAGAGCTTTTCCTTCTCTTCCTTGAGCACTTTTCTTTCATCGTCGGTCAAGGTATCATCCTTGAGCAGTTCCTTGATGGCAACGACGCGCTCCTTCTCCGCCTTGACGACATCCCTCGTGTCCTCCACGCTTTCGATCCTGCCGCGTGCCGACATGTCGTCCCGCTCCTCGGCATCGCGCAGAATCTCCTTCGCGTCCTTTTCCCCAAGCTGCAGAAGCCGCGCCTTCCTGCTGATCAGCACCTCGGCCGCACTGCCGAGATGCGTCTTCTCCTTCTCCTTGCCCTTCAATGCCATGGCAGAGGATGGCGCAGATACAAAAGAAGCGCTCGCCTCGCGCCCGCGCACGACAGTTCCGATTCTCATGCTCATTTCCTCATCCCTTCCCTGTGCTGAGAAAACAATCTTCCGCTGTTCTTCTTTATTTCATCGAAAATTTCTTGTTGTTTCTTAAGCTGCAAACATGATACGATAGATGTACAGAAAGGAAGGAGCGAATCCTATGGCACAGGCAGTTGTAAATTTTTCTATGGATGCAGTCTTGAAAGAGCAGATGGAGCAAACATGCCATGCGATGGGTCTGACAATGGCATCCGCCTTCACGATGTTTGCTGCAAAAGTCACGCGAGAGCAGCGCATTCCTTTTGAAGTATCCGCCGACCCCTTTTACAGCGAAGCTAATATGGAGCGGCTGCGAAAATCCATCGCCCAAATGGAAGCAACCGGCGGTACAAATGACCATCTTACAGCAAACAAAAGGGGCTGTCACACTTAGATTAGTGCGGCAGCCCCTTTTTCATAAGGAAACTTCTCCTCGTCTTGGAAGCATCATAAGTCTTTCACAGAAGTTCTGTCATGCGCTTGAGCGGCTTCGACGTGTCAAGATGACCGGCCAGAGAGTCGACTTTCTTTCCTTCGAGAAGGATCTGCACGGACTTCACCTCGGGGAACTCGGTCAGGGTGTTGACGATGGAGCCGACGAGCATTTCCTCTCCCGTCGAGCCTCCTGCAAAGTTCTTGACGAGGTCTTCGCTGAAATCGACGGTCGCAATGCCGTCCTTGACTGCGACGCTCTTGAGCTTCGTCTTCTTGGGAATGATCGTGATGACGCCCTTCGCCTTCGTGCCCGAGAGCAGGGATTCCATCGCTGCCTTGTACTTGCCATCCTGCGTCGTCTCGACCGTGCGCGTCTCAGCTATGAGTTTCATGCCGTTGTCGTCGGGATAGTAGACCTTGATGCCGATCCTTTCCGCCTGCTTGGCCGCGCCGTTCTTCGTTCCCGCGTCCTTCTTGTCCGTCGCCGCCGGCTTGTCTGCCGCCGGCGTGTCCGCGTCCTTGGATTTGTCGTCTGCGCCGCAGCCCACAGCAAGGAGAAGCGTCAGAAGCATGAGGAGCGCGAGCATGGATTTCATGATTTTCATTCTAAAAAACCGCCTTTCTATTCGCTTATCCGCCCGCAAAGAAGCGGCTCAGCCCCTTCGCTATGGCAAATGCCATCTTGTTTTGAAAATCCTCCGAGGTCAAGAGAGCCTCTTCGCGTTCATTCGAGATGAAAGCAAGCTCGACAAGAGAGGCAGGCATGCTCGAATGCTTGAGCACGTAGAGGTTTGCCTCCTTCGCGCCGCGATCCCGCAGGCCGCCTGCTGCAAGAAGCTCTTCCTGCAGGATGGCGGCGAGCCTGCCGCCATCGACCGAGCCATAGTACGAATACGTTTCCGTCCCGTTCGCCGTCGGGCTGGAAAAAGCATTGCAGTGGATGCTCAAAAACAGCTCCGCTCCCGGCGTGCGCTCGGCGACATCGACGCGCGCCTGCAGTTCCTCTCCGTTCGAAGCGTTCGGGCCGTAGACGTCGCGATCCGTCGTGCGCGTCATCACGACGTGCGCACCTGCACCTTCCAAGAGACGCTGCACCTTCTGCGCCACCTGGAGAGCCACATCCTTTTCACGCACGCCATTCGGGCCGACCGCGCCCGAATCGCTGCCGCCGTGCCCGGGATCGAGCACGATCGTATGCCCGGCGACGCCTTCGATGCCATCGGGTGCGACGAATTCCGGCACAGGAGCAGCAACGGGCGTCATCACGTCGATGACGAGGCGATCCGGCTTCTTCGCGCTGCGATCGGCAGGCAGCGTGTAGACGGCGTAATTCTGCTCCTCCACCTCCGAAGCGAAGGAAACCATGATCTCCACGCCGCGCCGTCCCTCCTCGCGCAGCGTCATGAAGCGTCCGAGTGCGCCGTCGAGCGTCGCATCCGTGCGCATGGCGCCGAGTTTCGCATCCTGCACGGCCACGATCAGATGCTTGGGCTTCGACGAATCTTTCTGAACCGTATAGGAAACATCCGCACGACTCATGCCGATCTCGATGCGCAGCACGCTGCGTCCATCCTCCTCGAGCACCTGATACTGGAGGTCATTGAGCTCAAGCGCCCGCGCGGCGAAAGCCTCGGGGGCAAAGAGCATGAGCGCCATCAGAAAAAGGCTGAAGGACAAAAAAAATCGTTTGAACAAAAAAACCACTCCTATCGTCAATCTCATAAGAGCGTCAAGCTCCGAATTTCCATCTCGCTTCTCATTCTCCCTTGAGGCTTCTTAAGAGCGACGCCGCTTCTTCACGCGCCTCTCTCGTACGCTCTTCATCAAAGGAAATCTCCCAGCGGATGTAATCGCCCTCTGAAAGCCCTGCGGGCAGTTCATCCGCAGGAAAGACGACCTTCTTCTCTTCCTCTCCCACGAGGAGAACTGCTTTCTCTTCCTCGAAGCGATCGATGACGGCAAATGCCATTTACTTTTCCTCCTTCACGCTGTAGGTCTTGCCGTCCGAGGTTATGGCGATCGTGCCGCCTTGGTCGGTGCGATAGACCTTGATGTTGAACTTCTTGTATCTTTCGAGGACTTCCTTGTGCGGATGCCCGTAGTCGTTTCCCGCACCGCAGGAGATCGCGACGACTTCGGGCGCCGTCGCCTTCAAAAACGCCGCCGTCGACGATGTCTTGCTGCCGTGGTGCGGCGACTTGAGGACGAGGCTCTTGAGGTCGGCCGCGCTGTGGCGCGAGAGCGTTGATTTCTCTGTCTCCTTTTCCGCATCGCCCGTGAAGAGCATCGTGAAGTCGCCGTATTCGAGCCTGCCGACGATCGAGTTGATATTGAGGTTCGGCTTGCCGTTTTTCTTGCCGCCCTCCTTCACCATCTCGGCCGTCGGACTCAGAACGTGAAACGAGACGCCGCCGCCGAAGTCGAGCACATCGCCGTCGACGAGCGCCTTGTAGGGAATGCTCTTCGATTTGATGGTCTTCAGGTAGTCGCGGTAGAACTTCGCCGTCGTCGGCTCGCCGTTGTCATAGACCGCCTTGACCTTGCAGTTCTTGAAGAGGACGGAAGCGCCGCCCAAATGGTCGGCATGAGGGTGCGTGATGATGAGCTTGTCGACCGTCTTGATATTTTCTTTCTTGAGCGCCGCTTCGAGCTTCGGATGCTCGTCGAGGTCGCCCGTATCGATGAATATGGTCTGATCCGCCGTTCGTATGAGGATGGCGTCTCCCTGCCCGACGTCGAGCACCTTGACGTTTAGAGCGCCGCCCTTCGCCTGCGCCGCTTCCTGCGCCGCGTTCGGTGCTCCCATGCAGCCCGTCAGCAACGTGCAGGCAAAAACGAGTGCGGCGAGCATGCCCAGCATTTTCTTCATAAGGTTTCTCCTATCGTTCGTCTAAGCTGTCACACTTCAATCGTCCTGCAAGATGCAGTGTTCGATTCCCCACGCTGCGCCGTCTTCCAGCACCGTGGGCACGACGGTCTCAGCATGTGGCAGCAGCCTCTCGTTGGCGTTCCCCATGACGAGGGCGTGCGCGACAGTCTGCATCATCTCGATGTCGTTCTCGCCGTCGCCGAAAGCGTAGCTTTCTTCCACGGGAACGCCGATGTGCTCGAGTGCATGAAGGATGCCCGTGCCCTTCGATTCGTGCGCAGAATACAGCTCGAAGTTCCTGCCGTGCGCCGCATCGACGAGCCCCGTGACGCCCGGAAGCTGCAGAAAGTCCGCAAAGGACGTGCGCTCTGCAGCATAAAACTCCATCTTGTAGGTCACGACATCGCGCCAGGAAAAGTCGCGGCGAAAGAAGTCAAGCGGCACATCGAAGCTCTTGAAGAAGGCTTCCAGCCCCTTGCATTCCGCGCCCATGTAGGTGAAGTCCACGCTCTCCTGGCAGAAGTCCAAGCCCTTCTCCTGAGCCAGGCGCACGATGCGGCAGACGAGCGAAGGAGGCAGAGGCTTCTGGAAGATGATTTCACCGCCGACCATGACGACGGCGCCGTTCATGAGCACGAAACCGTCGAAGCCGAGGTCGAGCAGCCCCTGCTCAATGAAGCTGTACGGACGCCCCGTGGCAACGAAGGCATAGTGTCCCGCTTCCTGCAGACGGCGGATCGCCGTGCGCACCGCCTCGGCAGGCAGCGGCCTCTTGTGCGTGACATCGATGATCGTGCCGTCGAGGTCGAAGAAAACCGCCTTTCTCATTTCTCTTCGCCGACCTCACTCTTCTTCTCATGCGGCAGATCGAAGACGACGCGCATGATGAGGAACACGATCCACAGCGCCATCGAAACGAGATAGGCGATGTCGATGGTCTGCAAATTGTCATAGTCAAGCGTGGCCATGAGCCAAACGGCCACGACGAGGATGAACCAATCGAGCTTGCGTATTCTTCTCAGTTTTTCCATGCATTTCACCTTTCTCCTTGCTTTTCCTGTACGCTTTTGCATCGGAAAGCTCACGCGAATCCACCGTCAAGAGCCGCTTGCCGCCCAATTTCCGAGCGCCCTTTCCCTGCATGTGAAAAAGCCGCTCCCATGCCAAGCGCCTTGGCTGAAAGCGGCTGCCCTCTCTATTTCCGCTGCATCTGGGCGTCAAGGGCGTCGTGCATACGATGATTGATCGTGCTCAAACCTCGGTAGACCGTCGTGATGTCAACCTCGTCCCCGCGGTTTTCCATGTAGCGCTCCAGCTTGCGCTTCACGCGCTGCAGAGCATTGTCGATGGACTTGACATGGCGGTCGAGATCGACGGCGATCTCCTGATACGACTTGCCGTCGAGGTAGCTCATGAGCACGCGCCATTCGAGATCGCTCAGGATCTCTTCCATCTTTTCCTCGATATCGACGAACTCTTCCTGACTGATGACGAGCTCCTCGGGATTTGAAACGCGTGCTCCCGGCAGAATATCGAGGAGTGTGCGGTCAGAATCCTCATCGTAAATCGGCTTGTTGAGCGATATGTATGAATTCAGCGGGATGTGCTTCTGGCGCGTCGCCGTCTTGATCGCCGTGATGATCTGGCGCGTCACACAGAGCTCAGCAAACGCACGAAAGGACGAAAGGCGGTCGTTGCGGAAATCGCGAATCGCCTTGTAAAGGCCGATCATGCCCTCCTGCACGATGTCCTCGCGGTCAGCGCCGATGAGGAAGTAGGAGCGCGCCTTCGCGCGAACGAAGTTGCGATACTTGTTGATCAAGTAATCCAGAGCGATGTTGCTGCAATTTTCCTTGATCCTGGAAATGACTTCCTCATCCGTCAGGCCGTCAAATCCTTCAAACCGTGTATCATTGCCGCTGTCTCTCATTTCCGCTTCCATAGCATCGACCCCATTCGTGTTGTTTTCCACTTCTGAAGAAAACGATGTCCCCCTGAGGGGCTGCCAATCCTTCGGCTTCCCCTCGACTGCTTTGATTATACTCCACAGATGCCCGAAACGTCAAGCGCGGCGCGGCTTTTTCCGCCTTTAGCGCGTTTTGCTGCGCATATTTCTCATTTGTCCGTGCCTTTTCCCGTACATTTCAGCGGCTTCGCTTTCGCAGAGCGTCGAGCTTCGCCGCCGTGCGGCTGTCGATGCGCGAGCCAACTTCGTTGCGCGAAAGGGGCAGCGTCACTTCGCCCAAGTACTCGTCGGCAATCTTTTTCTTCGTCTTCTTCACGCGCCGCCAAAGCTCCGCCGATGAGATGCGATAGGCGCCCGCGCCGAGGATTGCCGACTGCTCAGCGCCGTCGGAGGTCACGACGTGCACCTCGCGCGAGGTGCGCACGGATTCGTAGGCAAGACGCTCGATGCAGCTGTCCGCCGTCACGCCTTCGCCCGTGTAGATGACCTCGAAGTGCGGCGCGACCTGTTCCTTGTGCTCTTCGCCGCTTGCAAAGAGGGCGTCAAAGACGACGGTCATATCGTATTTTTCGTAAGCGCCGTACTCCATGAGCAAGTGAAGCAAGCGGTCACGCGCTTCTGCAAGGTCGCCCGCAAGGGAGGCCAGCTCGGGCAGCGCATGGATGACGTTGTAGCCGTCGATGATGAAATGCTCGCGCTTCTTCGCCATCGCCTTACCCCTTACCCAAGAGGCGTGCGCGCCTCGCCTCGTACATGAGGAGCGCCCCGGCGACGGAAGCGTTGAGCGAGTTGATCGCCCCGTGCATCGGGATGCGTACAAGGAAGTCGCACGTCTCCTTGACGAGGCGGCCGAGACCCTTGCCCTCGCTGCCGATGACGATGCACAGAGGCCCCGTCAAATCGGCATGGAACATGTCCTCATCGCCCGCCATATCGGCGCCGACGAACCAGAGGCCGCGCTCCTTGAGGCGCTTCATCTCCTGCACGATGTTGCCGATGCGCACGATGCGCACATGCTCGATGGCGCCCGCCGAGGTCTTGGCAACCGTCGCCGTCAGCGCACAGCCGCGGCGCTCGGGCACGAGCACGCCGTGCACGCCCGCCGCGTCCGCCGTGCGCAGAAGCGCGCCGAAGTTGTGCGGATCCTCGATCTCATCGAGCAGCAGGAGGAGAGGCGGTTCACCCTTTTCCTCGGCGCACGCGAAGACGTCATCGAGCGAGGCGTAGGCGACGGGCGCAGCGTAGGCGATGACGCCCTGGTGGCGCATGTCGGGCGCAAGCTGGTCGAGCTTCTCTCGCTTGCTCGCCCGCACGGGCACGCCCTGCTCTCGTGCAAGCGAGAGGAGCGGCGCTAGCGCCGCCTCCTTCGCGCCCTGCGCGACGAGGATGCGATTGATGCCGCGCCCCGCCTTCAGCGCCTCGAAGACGGCGTTCCTGCCGACGAGAATCTCATCGGCAGAAGGCGCATCGCGCCGCTCTTCCTGCCTCCCGCCGCGTTTCAAGGCCATCCGCTCTTCCTTCGCAGACCGTTTCTTCTGCTTCGTTTCCATCGCTTCGCACCATCTTCCGCTCTTCATTCAGCGCACTTCGGGCTTCACGATGTACCTCGCGAGCCACGGCTCTTCTTCGACGAGGAGGTCGCGCATCCCGAGCATCATGTCGCGGATCTCCCACTGTGCGCCCGGCGTCGTCACGCGCTTTTCGTAGACGTCCATGAAGGAACGCAGGTTGAGCGTCGTCACGAAGTTCGTGCACGCCGCGCCCGGCAGCACGAAGCGTGCGTCCTGCTTCGCCACGCCGAGCGCGAGAAGATCGTCGTAAGCTCTCTGAATCACCTGCATCGTCTCAAGATAGCGCGCATACGCCGCTTCCTTCTCACGAATCGTCTCGGGCACGACGTGGGCGAAGATGCCGTCCGCCTGCTTTTCCGACTGCTCCGAAACGTAGCGCTGGCTCTGGACGCTTAAGGACACGCCGATGCGGTGGCGCGAATACTGCGCGAGAAGCGTGCGCGAGACGCCCTTGACGGCGAACGTCATCGAGCAGTGCTCGACGACCGAAAGATGCTTGCTCGTCATGATGCGCTCCAACAGGCGCAGCATGTCCGCCTCGCTCTTTTCCTCGGCCAGAAGCTCGATGGGCGAATCCGCGCTGTAGCAGGTACGCGCTGCCGTCCAGCACGTTTTGAGGTAATTCGGCGTCTTTGCAATCAACTGTATTTCCAAGGCTCTTTTCCTTTCATCTTCGTAAGGCGTGCCGTCATTCAGCCGCCCCTTTCTTCACGCGCTGTCCGCGTTTAGCGGCAATCTCCGCCATCATGCCCTGCGCGATGGCCTGAAACGCCCATTCGGCGATCTCGTCCAAACGCTCCGTATCCTTTTCCAAAAACAGCGTGCCAAGAAGCGCCTCGAAGCCCGTGCTCGCATGGTACTCGGCGACGCTCGCGCGGCGCGGCGCATGGCTCTTCGCGTTCCTGCCGCGGCGGAAGATGCCGCGCTCGCGCTCCGTCAGACGCTCCTCAATCGCGTGATATGCCTTCGCCTGCCAGACCGCCGAGACGATCTGCGCGGCAAAGTCACTCAGGACGTGCACCTGCGACTGCTCGAAGGATAGAAGGCGCGTGCGCACGAAGAGATGGAAGTAGGCATCGCCGATATAGGCGAGCACGAGGGGGCTGGCGAGGCGCACATCGATTCCTTCGTAGCGCTCGGCGATGCCGCCCTCGCCGTCGGGCGTGAACATTGAACCGACGATGGCGCGAAAGCGATCAAACCTCATGCGCGCTTCCACCTTGCGCCCTGCGGCGTATCCTCGATGACGACGCCGCGAGCCTTGAGTTCGTCGCGCAGATGATCGGCGAGCGCCCAATTTTTCTCCTCACGCGCCTTCTGGCGCAGATTGAGGAGAAGTTCCATAAGGCTGTCGACAAGCCCGTCATCCGCCTTTTCTTCCTTCGCCTCGAAGATGCCGATGACTTCCGCCATCTCGGCATAAACGGCACGAACCTTGGCGAAGTTCGCCGCGTCGAAGGCAGCTGCGCCCGTCGTGACCTCGTTATAATAGATGTTGATTTCCTTCGACAGGGAGAAGAGGTGGCTGATGGCGAGCGCCGTATTGAAATCGTCGTCCATCGCTTCATAGAACGCCGCCTTGGCTTCCATCGCCGCTGCCAAAAGCGACTTCGCGCTGCCAGAGCTCTCGTCCTTGCGCGACGAGAGCTCTGCGGCATTGTCCCACGAATTCTTGAGGCGTGCGAGGCTCGTCTTCGCCTCCGCCAAGCGCTCGTCGGTGAAATCGAGCGGACTGCGGTAGTGCGTCTGCACGATGAAGAAGCGCACGACCTCTCCCGCGTATTTCTCCAAAATGTCCTTGACGGTGAAGAAGTTGTTTTTCGACTTCGACATCTTCTCGTCATGGATCGTGATGAAGCCATTGTGCAGCCAGTAGCGAGCGAAGCTGTGGTCGTCGCCCGTGCATGCCTGCGCCTGTGCGATCTCGTTCTCGTGATGCGGGAAGATGAGATCGCTGCCGCCGCCGTGGAAGTCGAACGTCTCGCCCAGATACTTCATCGACATCGTTGAACACTCGATGTGCCAGCCCGGACGCCCCTTGCCCCACGGACTGTCCCAAGATGGCTCTCCCGGCTTCGCCGCCTTCCACAGCGCGAAATCCATCGGATGATGCTTGCGCTCGTCGACGCCGACGCGTGCGCCCGCCTGCATGTCGTCCAAGGAGCGGCCGCTGAGCTTGCCGTAGCCCGCGAAGCGCTCCACGCTGTAGTAGACGTCGCCGTCGAGCGCATAGGCATAGCCCTTCTCGATGAGCTTTTCGATCACGGCGAGCACGTCCGCAATATGCTCCGAAACGCGCGGATAGGCGTCGGCGCGGCGCACGTTGAGCGCGTCGATCGCCTTGAAGTATTCCGCGATGTAGTGGTCGGCGAGCTCCTTCCACGTCTCGCCCGCCTCCTTTGCGCGGCGGATGATCTTGTCGTCGATGTCCGTGAAGTTCTGCACGTAGCGCACGGCATAGCCCTTCTTCTCCAGATAGCGGCGCACGACATCCCATGTGACAAAGGGACGCGCGTTGCCGATATGCGGGTCGTTGTACGGCGTCACACCGCAGCAGTAGATGCTCGCCTTGCCCGGCTCAAGGGGCTTGAATTCCTCTTTCTCGCGCGTCAGCGTATTATAAACCCTCAGCATTTATTTTTCCTCCATTCGCTCCAAAGAAGCGACAGCGTAGGCGGATATGCCTTTCTCCTCGCCCGTAAAACCGAGCTTTTCTTCCGTCGTCGCCTTCACATTCACCTGATCAAGCTCCAAATCGAGCTTTTCGGCGATGTTCCGGCGCATTTCCTCGATGTAGGGCGCGAACTTCGGACGCTGCGCCACGATCGTCGCGTCGATGTTGCCGACGCAATAGCCCTTCGCACGAATCATTTCCGCGACATGCTCCAAGAGCTTCATGCTCGACACGCCTTTCCAGCGATCATCACTGTCGGGAAAGTGCCTGCCGAGATCGCCGAGCGCCGCTGCGCCCAAGAGGGCGTCCTCGACGGCGTGCAGCAGCACATCGGCGTCCGAATGCCCCAGAAGCCCATATTCATGCGGGATGTCGACGCCGCCCACGATGAGCTTGCGCCCTGTCACCAGACGGTGCACGTCGTATCCCATGCCAAATCTCGTCATATCGTCACCTTCATTTCATCCGCAATTCCTGCAGGATGCGCCAGAAGCGCCTCCGCCATCCACAAATCTTCAGGTGTCGTGATCTTCAAATTGCCGTAGTCACTCTCAACGACGAAGACCGCCTCGCCGATTCGCTCGACGAGACTCGCGTCGTCTGTGCCAAGAAAGCCGTCCTGCGCCGCCTTCTCGTAGGCGCGTTCCAAAATCTCGCGGCGAAATCCCTGCGGTGTCTGCACCTCCCAGAGACTTGCACGCGACGGCGTCGCCTCGACGCGCCCGTCCTCGCCGACAACCTTGATCGTGTTCTTCGCGCGCACGGCAGCGATGGCGGCGCCCTTCTCACGCGCCGCAGCGATGACCGCCTCGATTGCAGCAAGGCTCACCAAAGGCCGCGCCGCATCGTGTACGAGCACAACGTCGGCATTTGCGGCGAGATGCGCCATGCCGTTCGCGATTGAATACTGGCGCTCAGCGCCGCCTTGAGCGACGCGCCAGGGCTTCAAGCCCTGCGCCTTTTCCAGCATCTCCTCGACAAAAGCGACCTCGTCCTTGGCGACGACAACGATCAGTTCGGCAACTGCAGGCACGGCGGAAAAGCGCCGCAGCGTACGAAGCAGGATCGGCACGCCTGAAAGTTCCAGAAACACCTTGTTTCTGTCCGCCTTCATGCGCCTTCCTGCACCCGCCGCCGGAAAAATCACGGAAACCATAAAGCCTCCTTGCATATACTGCCTTATAAACGCGCCGCCGATAAGTCGCATGACCTATCGGCGGCACTTCTCTTTCACCAATGTCTGGGCTTTGCAAAAATCATGCGTCCGGCTGCTGTCTGCAGCGCCGACGTGACCTCCACTTCAATCGTATTGTTGATATGGCGGCGGCCGTTCTCGATGACGATCATCGTGCCGTCATCGAGATAGGCGACGCCCTGTCCCGGCTCCTTGCCTTCCTTGACGACGGAAACGCGCATCGTCTCGCCTGGAATGACGACGGGCTTCACGGCATTGGAAAGCTCGTTGATGTTGAGGACGGGCACGTCGCGCAACTCTGCAACCTTGTTCAGGTTGAAATCATTCGTGATGAGCTTGCCGCCCACGACCTGCGCGAGGCGCACGAGCTTTGAGTCGACCTCGGCGATGTCGTCGAAGTCCTGGCTCGTGATCTCGACCTCCATCTTCGATTCCATGCGTATGCGCTGCAGGACATCGAGTCCGCGCCTGCCGCGCACGCGTTTCAACGCATCTGAGGAATCGGCAATATGCTGCAGTTCTTCCAAGACGAACTCAGGGATGAGCAATGTACCGTCGATGAAGCCCGTCTCACATATATCGGCAATGCGTCCGTCGATGATGACGCTCGTATCGAGCAGCTTGTAGAGCTTGGACGATTTCTGTTCCTTGCTGATTTGCCCCAGCGCTTCCTTGGCCTTCGCCTGCGCCTTCGCTTCGCGGCTCTTGCTGATCAGATTCGGCAGCGTGCCGAAAAGATCGCCGACTTCCTTGCGCTTCTTGATCGTGATATGAATGCCGAGATAGCCGAACACGATGCTGAAAACGACAGGAAAATATGCGCCGACGAGCGGGATCTTGGAAAACGCCGCTCCCAATAAATTTGCAATGATAAGTCCGATGGCCAGCCCCGCTGCGCCTGCGATGACATCATGAATCGGCATCTTGTTCAGCTGCGTTTCGACCCAATAGGTGAAGCGCTTGAGCGTAGCCGTGAAAAGTGGCGTCGTGATGAAGCCGAGAACTCCGCCCAAAACAGCACCGACAAGAATGCAGACGAGCGAAGCGAGCGTCAGGCCGAAGAGTCCGAGATCCAGTTTGAGAACTTCCGTGCTCAGAAACAAGGTCAGAAGCGGACTGGCAAGTTGCATAAGCGCTCCGCCGAGAATGGCGAAGATCAGCGTGATGAAAAAACGCAATACTTTTTCGAGCAATAAACATCCCTCCCCATATAATGGAAATGACAAAGCCAAACAGATTTATCATACTAAATCTATTCGGCTTTGTCAAAAGAAATCACTCTCGAATCGCTGGGGTCTTCCCGGCAATCGTCAGCATCAGGCAAAATCGTTTTCCGCAAGGATGCCATCCATCCACGACTTGACTTCCTCGGGCGATTTGCTGCAGGCATAGACAAGCTCACTGACGATAATCTGCCGCGCGAGATCCAGAAGGCGCCGCTCGCCGCTCGAAATCTTGCGCAGGCGATCCTGCAGGACGAGATTTCGCGCGACAGCCGCCACATCGCAGATGTCACCGCTCTTCATGCGCTCAAGATTCGCATGAAAGCGCTTGTTCCAGCTTCCCGTCGCACGCTCGGGAGCCATCTGCAGAATGTCCTTGACCTCTTCGACCTGCGTTTCGGGAATCACGTCTCGAAGACCCATATTATCCACGTTGTCCGTCGGTATCATGACCTTCATGTTGCCCAATGGCATTTGAAGCACATAATAGGATTTGCCCTCGCCGAGCACCTCGCAATCCTCTATGCCAGAAATCACGCCCGCCCCATGCATCGGATAGACAACTGTGTCACCAACCTGAAGCAATGCTACACCTCCTGCCCTTTCCCCATGCAAAACGCACGGAATTAAAAAACTATCCGCATACATTATAGCACAAATCTTCATAAGTTGGAAGAAAATAAGTAGTTTATCATATCCCTCATTTTATGTCAATCAGGTTTTATCATATTTAGGATAATTCTCTTACATTATGAATCCAGATCATGTCCATGCCTATGCCCCAAGGCCGCCGCCCATTCGTGACTGATGAGTCCGCCATGGGCAAAAAGTTCGACGATGTGCGCATTCGTCTCACGAATCGCCCGCGCTTCTTCTTCCGTGCCGCCGTTTCGGATGCAGGCATGGTAAGATTTTTTCAGCTGACGGTTGATGCGGTAATACTGCTGTGTGCGAAAATACATGAGTTTTCCCCTCTCTTCTGCGCTTCTTACTAGCGCGGTGGTCTGTCTTCCTCTAGTATAGCAAACTACACGCACACACGTCCACTTTTTGGACATTGTGCGCCGCCCTTACATGAAAAAGCAGCCCGATCGACCAAGCGAAAATAAATTTTCTCCAAATGCTTGACAACCTTCTTTTCGAGGAGTATATTATGCTTCATCGAGGTTACAACTTAACAAGCCACGACGCAAACTTTCAGGACACATGTTCAGCCGTGAAGCAGAGCGGCAGGACTTGCTTCCACCGCCGCTTCTGACAACGGCCTCATCAAGGAGTCACGCTGTACATATGTCCTCACGCCTTACAGAAGCCTAGCCGATCGGTCTGCGCCTTCGGCTTGACCTCTCGGGGCTTCATGGTAAAAGAATACATCGCCAAATTCTATGACGGGAAAGAGTATTCGTGATACGCTGTCTTACAGAGAGCCGCTCCTGTGCTGAAAAGCGGCAGAAAGCCTCACGAAGAAAATCCTCCCCGAGAAGCAAAGCTGAAATCGAGTAAGCCGAGCCGTTCCTTCCGCGTTAGAGGAAGCGCGTATGACTGTACGCGGCAAGCGCCCGCTTTATGCGGGAATCTGGGTGGTACCGCGGATAATCCTCCGTCCCTTTCGAGGGGCGGAGTTTTTGTTTATCATCCTGCATTATTTTAGGAGGAATCATTATGGAAAATTTGGATCTCGCCCGTCTCAGACGAAAGCGCGACCTGCGCATCATCCTGCCCGTCTTCCTCGTGTCCATCATCGCCTGCATCGACCGCGTGAACATCGCCTATGCAGCGCTGACGATGACGCAGGATCTCGACTGGATCACGCCCGAAATCTTCGGTGCAGGCGCGGGCATTTTCTTCATGGGCTATCTGCTCCTGGAAATCCCCGGCGCACTCATCGCCGCCCGCTTTTCCGCCGCGAAGTGGATCGCACGCATCATGTTCACATGGGGACTTGTCTGCATCTTCATGGCATTCATGCAGACGCAGACGGAGTTCTACCTTTGCCGTTTCCTGCTCGGCGCCTCGGAAGCGAGCCTATATCCCGTCATCTACTCCGTGCTCTTCGCACGCTGGTTTTCCGAAAGGGAGAGAGCGCGTGCCAATTCCCTCATGTTGACGTCACTTCTCATCTCAACGATCATCGGCGCGCCGCTCGCGGGCTTCCTGTTGCAGACCTCTTTCTTTGGCATGCACGGCTGGCAGGAACTGTTCATCTTGGAGGCAGGACCCGCCCTCCTCTTCGCCGTATTTTTCTTCTACTTCGTCAAAGACAAGCCCGACCAGGTTTCCTGGCTCAGTGCAGAAGAAAGGGAATACTTGAACCGCCAGTACGAAGAAGAGCAGGCGCGTATGCAAAGCGTCAAGAAATACACGATCTTCCAGGCTTTCTCCGATCCCAAGGTCTTGAAACTCTGCTTCATCTACTTCATGTGGGTCATCGGCTTCTGGGGCTTCAACTTCTGGATGCCGACGGTGCTCAAGGGGCTTTCGGGCTGGTCAACCGGATTCCTCGGCGGCGCCATCGCCGTTCCGATGACGGCGGCGCTCATCGTGCAGGTCATCATCGGCAAGACCTCGACGAAGACGGGCGACAAGGTATGGCACGTCGCGGGCGCTCTCCTCGTCGGCGCCGTCGGCCTAGGACTCAGCCCCTTTGCTGATGACATGTACACGGCACTCTTCCTCGTCTGCCTGTCCGCCATCGGCATCTACGCCGCCATGGGCGTCTGGTGGACGATCCCGACGAGCTTCCTCTCCGGCTCCGCCGCTGCCGGCAGCGTCGCCCTCATCAACTCCTGCGGCAATCTCGGCGGCTGGGTCGGCCCCTACATGATGGGCTGGCTCAAGACGGAGACAGGCTCCTTCGACACGGGCTACTTCCTCATGGCACTCTTCATGTTCATCGCCGCGCTTACGGTGCTGACGATCCAATACCGCTGGAACGGGGCGCGAAAAACAGCACAGAGAGAAAGCGAACATCCGGTTCCTCTGCAGCAGGAAGCGTAAACCAAACAAACAAAAACCGCCCTTGCAGTCGAAAATCGACTTGCAAGGGCGGTTTCTTATGCAGCTTCTGCTGCGCCCAAATTACTTGAGCTCGACCGTTGCGCCGGCCTCTTCGAGCTTCTTCTTGAGCTCTTCTGCCTCTGCCTTCGCGATGTTCTCCTTGATCGGAGCAGGAGCGCCGTCAACGAGCTCCTTCGCTTCCTTCAGGCCGAGACCCGTAGCTTCGCGGACAGCCTTGATGACGTTGATCTTCTTGTCGCCGGCAGCAGCAAGAACGACCGTGAACTCGGTCTTCTCTTCACCGCCCGCAGCAGCCGGAGCAGCGCCGGCAGCAGCAACAGCAACCGGAGCCGCAGCGCTGACGCCAAACTTCTCTTCCATATCCTTGACGAGTTCGGAAAGTTCGAGGACGGTCATGCCCTCAATGGCCTGCAGGATTTCTTCTTTAGTCATGATTGTACCTCCATAAAATTGTTTTCTTCAAATGTATTCAGCCTGCAAGCGGCGGACGTCTGCCCAACCGCTGCACTCTATAAGGTTCAGGCGGAAGCCTGCTCCTCCTTTTGCTTGCGGATCGCCTCAAGCACATAGACCGCGTTGCGGATGACTCCTTGGAGCACGTTGACCGTACCCGCAATCGGAGACTGCATGCTGCCCAAGAGCTTTGCGAGAAGAACCTCGCGCGACGGCAGATCGGCCAAAGCCTTGACCTCAGCGACGTCGATGACGCGTCCGTCGAGAAGACCTGCTTTGAGCGTCAGGATGCCGGCTTCATCGAGCTTGTTCTTCTTCATGAACTCGCAGATGACCTTTGCCGGCGCCACAGCGTCGTCAGTGGAAACGGCAAGAGCCGTCGTCCCCTCCAAGTGATCGCAAAGTTCGTCGAGCCCGAGTTCCTTCGCGGCGATGCGCGTCATCGTGTTCTTGACGACATGATACGAAACGCCTGCCTCACGAAGCGCGCGGCGAAGCGCCGTGTCCTGCGCTACAGTCAAGCCTTTGTAGCTTGTAAAAACGGCTCCCTTCGCCGTCTGAAGCCTTTCCTTCAGCTCAGCGACAACCGCTTCCTTCTTTGCATTTACCTTTGCATTCATTCTTGCACCCCCTCTCAATGAGATTCAACAAAATAAAACGGCTCCCAACTGTATGCCGGAAGCCGCATCTTTTGAAGCAATGCGCCTGAATCCGACCTCGGCGGGCGAGCAACTTGCTCGTTAGATGGAAGATCCATACCTGCTGTCTACAGTCATCGTATGCTGTTTTATCGGATTAGGCTATCGTAGCAATCGGAACGCCGGGGCCCATCGTAGAGCTGACCGTGATCGCACGGATGTACTGCCCCTTCGCTGCTGCCGGGCGAACGCGGACGAGCGTGTCGATGAGTGCCTGATAATTCGCCTTGAGCTTATCGACATCGAACGAAGCCTTGCCGATCGGGACATGGACGTTGCCGGCCTTGTCCGTGCGGTACTCGACCTTACCGGCCTTAATCTCGCTGATCGCCTTCACAAGATCCATCGTGACCGTACCGAGCTTCGGGTTCGGCATGAGACCGCGAGGACCCAAGACCTTACCGAGGCGGCCGACCGTGCCCATCATATCGGGCGTAGCGACGGCGACATCGAAGTCGAACCAACCGCCCTGAATCTTCGTGACGATCTCGTCCGAGCCGACGTAATCAGCACCTGCATCCTCGGCTTCCTTGACCTTCTCGCCCTTGGCAAAGACGAGAACCTTTTTCGCCTTGCCCGTGCCGTGCGGCAGAACCATAGCACCGCGAACCTGCTGATCAGCGTACTTCGGATCAACGCCGAGACGGACGTGCAGCTCGATCGTCTCATCGAACTTTGCCGTCGCAGTTTTCTTCACGAGTTCCATAGCCTCAGCGACACTGTATAGCTTTCCGTCTTCCAGAAGCTTCGCAGCATCCTGATATTTCTTGCCGTGTTTTGCCATTCAAAAATTCCCCTTTCGTGGTCATAGCGGTTTTTTTACAACGAAACCCCAAGGGATCAAGCCGAAGGCGCAGACCGATTGGCTGGTTTCATGTAAGGACGGCGTACAACGTCCAGGAAGTGGACATTTGTGCGCGCAATTTCCTGCCACGAGCATGAGCGTCTCGAATCAATCGACGATTTCGATGCCCATGCTGCGAGCCGTTCCCTCGATCATGCGCGTAGCAGCTTCGAGGTCTGCCGCATTGAGATCCTGCATCTTCGACTGCGCGATCTCCTGCGCTTTCGCGCGCGGCACCTTAGCGACTTTCGTCTTGTTCGGCTCACCGGAAGCTTTTTCAATGCCGGCAGCTTTCTTCAAAAGAATTGCGGCGGGCGGCGTCTTCGTGATGAACGTAAACGAACGATCCTCGAAGACCGTGATCTCGACCGGAATAACAAGACCAGCCTGTTTGGCCGTCCTCTCATTGAATTCCTTGACGAAAGCCATGATGTTGACGCCTGCCTGACCGAGTGCCGGGCCTACCGGAGGAGCCGGACTTGCCTTGCCGGCAACAACCTGCAGCTTGACGAGCTTTGCGACCTTCTTTGCCATACTTTTTAACACCTCCTTAAAAGGGGTTTATGCTGCTTCTCATATCGAGACACCGAGCGATTCCCTAGATTTTTTCAACCTCGTTGTACGACAGCTCAACCGTAGTCTCGCGTCCAAACATATCGACGAGAACTTTGACCATGCCCTTTTCTGGGAAGACTTCCGCCACCGTGGCAGCGAAATTCTCAAAAGCACCCGAATTGATATGTACGGCCTGTCCAACCTCGAGATCGATGTGGGTGACGGGCTTCTCTTCCTCCGTCCCCATAGATTTCAAGATATGCTTTACTTCTGCTTCCGACAGCGGAATCGGCTTCGTTCCCGAGCCGACGAATCCCGTGACACCCGGCGTGTTGCGCACAACGTACCAAGAGCGGTCATTGACGATCATCTCAACCAAGGCGTAACCGGGGAAAACCTTCTTCTTGACGAGCTTCTTCTTGCCGTCCTTGATTTCGGCCTCTTCCTCCATCGGGACGATGACGTTGAAAATATTGTCCTCCATCCCCATGGTATGGACGCGAGACTCAAGATTCGCCTTGACCTTGTTCTCATATCCGGAATAGGTATGGATCACATACCATTTCTTCTCAGACTCCATCGCGCCTCCAGCCTTCTATTGCAGAATAAGTTTAAACAGTCTTGCAAAAAACGTATCGCATACCCAAATCAGCGCACAGACGACAACGACCGCCACCCCCACGACACCGGTATACGTCACCAGCTCCCTGTGAGTCGGCCATGTCACCTTCTTCATCTCTGCCTTGACCTCGCCCAAGAAACGGAAGAGGTTGAAACCGCCCGAAGAAGACTGCGGCGCTGACGATCTTTCATCTGCCAAAGCATTCACACCCCGTATCATATTGCTGCAAGCCGCAGGGCTTACTTCGTTTCTTTATGCGGCGTATGCTTCTTGCAGAACTTGCAATACTTGTTGAATTCAAGCCGATCGGGATCATTCTTCTTGTTCTTGTTGGTCTGATAGTTGCGGTTCTTGCAAACCGTGCAGGCCAACGTAACGGCGTTGCGCATGTTTCAGCACTCCTTCCCTTCCATAAAATCACTAACATACTTTATCACACTTAATACCGAGTGTCAACAATATGCAAGGAAAAATCCCCGAACTTCCCACCAACATAACAAAAACCCCTCGCGGGGCTTGAAAATGGTGGCGGCACAGAGATTCGAACTCCGGACACTGCGGGTATGAACCGCATGCTCTAGCCAACTGAGCTATGCCGCCCTATTATGATGGAGCTGATGACCGGGATTGAACCGGTGACCTTATCCTTACCAAGGATACGCTCTGCCGACTGAGCTACATCAGCAAATCGACAACAATAGGATTATACACGATACACCACGGCTTTGCAAGGGATTTGCGAAAATTTTCTTTTCCCTGACGCGAAAAACCGCAGCGCCATGAAGGCGCTGCGGCAAAAAGAGGAATTGTTCCTTAAAAATCGTCGTCCATGCCCGTCGTGTCGATGCCGAAGATCAACTTGTCGATCGTATGGATGAGCTGATTGATCTCAGGCTTCGAAATCTGGGCGCTTGCACCGAGGTCGTCACCCTTGCGGCGCATTTCCTCGGAAATTAACGACGAGAATAGGATGAGCGGAATCTGACGCAGACGGTCGTCCTCGCGCACGAGCTTCAGCAGGCGATGTCCGTCCATCTTCGGCATCTCGACGTCGGAGATGATGATGCGCACCTTCTCGGAAATCTGCTCAGACTCCGTCTTCTCTGCGACCTCTCTAAGGAAGTTCCACGCATCTTCGCCGTTGCCAAAGTCGCGCACGAACGTATATCCGGCGCCATGCAGCGTATTGACAAGAAGGTCGCGCAGGAGCATCGAGTCCTCCGCCACGACGATGTGCTGCGAGGCACGCCTCTGCTTGATATCTTCCGTCGTATCATCAACCGTCGTGAGTTTCTGGTTGATTTCGGGATTGATCTCCGCCATGATCGTCTCGAAGTCGAGCAGGAGGACGATCTTGCCTTCCATCTTCACGAGACCGACGACGCGCGACTGGTCGCCGACTTCCGGCGCCGGTTCCATGTTCTTCCACGAGATGCGGTGGATGCGCGAAACATTGTCGACGAGGAATCCCATGTCATAGCCGTTGATCTCCGTCACGATGATGTTCTGCGAGCGTCCCGCCGCCTGTCCGCTCATGACGCCGAGGCAACGCGGCAGATCGACGAGCGGCACAGCCCTGCCGCGCAGGGTGAAAAGCCCGTTGATGTACGGATGCGCCTGCGGCATCGTCGTCACGGGAAAGTCCGAAGCCTTGATGACCTCGCGCACCTTCGCGACGTTGATGCCGTAATCGACAGCGCCGATGTTGAACTCGATGATTTCAAACTCATTTGTGCCGGTTTCCAGCAAAATGCCCTTCTTCTCGTCTTTTCCTTCTGCCATGAAAAATCCGCCCCCTATTTCATACTTCATAAGACTCAATTCGTTAAAAAGGTCTGAAATCCTTCTTTTATTTGCAGGGAATCACGGATTATTTTCGCGCTTCCCCTCGCCCTCCTCAAGCGAAGCCCCGTCTTTAAGAAGCGTCCAGCCGTCCTTCTCCTCGATGTTTCCCGCCTTAAGCAGATGTCCGAGAGCGCGCTTGAATGCCGCCTTGCTGATCTGGAATTTCGCCTTGATGATCTCAGGCGTCGTCTTGTCGCTGTAAGGCATCCTGCCCCTGTGCTCTTCAAGGTAGGCGAGGATGCGCTCAGCATCCGTGACGAGCGCCTTCTCCTTCGGCTCACGCAGGGAGCCGTTGAGTCTGCCGTCCGTGCGCACATAGGTGATGCGCACGGTGACCTCCTCGCCCACGCGCGGCCGCTCGCGCATGTCCTTGTGGGGAACGAACACGATGTAACGTTCGTTCGTGAAAATGAACGCGCCGCTCTCCGTGATGTTGTAGATCGAGCCGAATAGATGGGCGCCGACGCGCACATCTGTCGCGGGCTTCGAAGCGCGCCGCAATTCGTCCTCGACCTCCATCGTCACGGCAAGCCTTCCCGATTTGTCCGTGTAGAGCTTCGCCCAGACGACTTCGCCGATCTGCGGCCTGCCGCGCATTCCCGCATAAGGCAGGAAGATGCCGCGCTCAGCGCCGACATCGAGAAAAGCGCCGTCGCGGCTCACATTGATGACCGTGAGCCGTGCGACCTGCCCTTCCTTCATGCGCGGCGTCCTCATGCTCGCCGTCAGGCGGTGCTTGGGATCGAGGTAGAGGAACACTTCGACCTCTTCTCCGACGGAGAGTTCGCGCGTCTGCTGTGTCTTGTGCAACAGGATGTCGTCCGATGTACTGCCCGTCTCAGCGTCAAGGAACGCGCCGAAGTCGCCGAGACGCGCGACGCGAAGCTTGGCGACCGTACTCGGTCCGTACTTCCTGCGCTTTTCTTCCGCCATCATCTAGTCCTCATAGGGCTCTGCCGGCGCATCGCTCCATAGCCTTTCCAAAGCGTAGAACGCGCGGCTTTCCGTCATGAAAACATGCGCGACACAATCGCCGTAGTCGAGGAGAACCCACTCGCCCTCGCGATAGCCTTCCTTGTGCAGATACGGCTTCTCGTGCTTCTCCAGCATCTCATCTTCGATATTGTCGGCGATGGCGCGCACCTGCGTCGCCGTATTCGCCGAGCAGACGATGAAATAGTCCGCCGCTGTCGTGAGCTCCGCCATGCGCATGATGACGATGTCCTGCGCCTTCTTGTCGCTCGCAGCTCTGGCGATCGCCCGACTCATTTCTTCCGGTGTGTTGCTCAAAATCCATGCCTCCTACTGCTCTTCACTTATTATCGTCATTTTCTCCCTCATGCTTTACCAATTCTGGGAATAATTCTTCAATCTTTTGCCCGATCGCCGCGCGGTCCGGCAGCCAATAGCCGTCGCGCTGCACAGTGGGCAGAAGAAGCGTCGTCGGCGGCTCATCGCCGAGGTTCTTCAAGACCTTCGCAAGACGCGCCGAATCGAAAATCTCCGCACTCGTCGTCATGCGGTACTTAAAGATGTCCGCCACATCAGGCAGCTTCGGTATCGTGTCGACCTGCAGGAACTTCTCGTAGAGCGCCTTAGCGAAGCGCTGCTGGCGGTGCAGCCTACCGACCTCGCCGAGTTCCGAGCTGCGGTAGCGCAGATATTTCTGTGCCGTGTCACCGTCTAAGTGTTGAAATCCCTTGGGGATATGGATGGAAAGCCCCGCCTCGGGGTCGTCGTAGTTCATCTCGTCCTCGACGTAGAGGTCGACGCCGCCCAGGACGTCGACGAGATCAGCGAGAGCGTGCGTATCGAGCGTCACATACTGATGGATGGAGACGCCGAGAAGATCCGACAGCGCCTGCACCATCGTCGGAGCGCCACCGTGCGCGTAGAGATCGGTTGCACGTATCTCGCCGCCCTTCTGCGGCAGCTGTACGATCATGTTGGGCGGCACCGTGATGGCACGCAGACGACCCGTCGCATTTTCCATGCTGAGGAGCAGGATCGTGTCGGCGTGCTGCCCTTCCGTACCGTTCTCGTCCGCACCATCGTCAATGCCGAGCACGAGGACGTTCGTGTAGCCGTCAAACTTCGCATCGATGTGACGGTCGCGCTCCTGTCGCCGCTCCTCGTAGCCCTGGTAGACGGCGTCGATCTCCTGATAAATGCTGTGTCCGATGCCGTAGAGAAAGTAGCCTGCGACGGCGAGCACGGCGATGAATATGGTAAGGAAGAACATCAGCACGAGGAAGCGTGCACGCGCGATGCGGCGGCGACGCGCCTGCTCCTTGCGCTTCAAGCGGATGTTTTCCTGCGTGCGGCTCCTCTTTCTCTGCGTCATGGCGCATGACCCTCTTTCGCACGGGCGCGAAGGAGAATTTCGTTGCGTGCCGCCACCGTCGCCGGATGGATGAGCCTTCCGGACTGCAGGACGAATGCGATGGACTGGGAAAGCCCTTCGAGCACCATCGCATCGAGACTCGCCGTGCGCGACAGCGCACGCAGCTCCTCGACCTCAGGATAGTCGCGCTGCGGCTCGATCATGTCAGCGAAGTAGATGATCTTATCGAGCTTCGTCATGCGCTCGCCGCCGACCGTATGGCGCCAGATCGCCTGCTGAATCTCCGCGTCCGTCACGCCGTACAGTTCCTCCGCACGCCTTGCGCCCACGTAGGCATGAAGAAGGAGCGGCATTGCGCGCTCGACCTCGCCGTAGGCAATCGAGCGCCGCGCCGCCTCAGCGGGAAGATCCGCCGTCCGATATTCGCGCGCGCAGTCATGCAGAAGCCCCGCAATACGCGCCTTTTCCACGTCCACGCCGAAGCGCCCGGCGAGCATGGCGGCGGTGTCCGCGACGCCGAGGGAGTGCTCGTAGCGCTTCTTTTGCAGCCGCTGAGCGAGTTCTTCTTTCATCGCCTCGTAATTCATGAATACAGACCTTCTTTATAGATGTAGGCTTCGACCTTTTTGGGCACGAGATAGCGAATCGAGCGCCCCTCCTGCAGGCGGCGCCGGATGTCCGTAGAGGAGATTTCCAGCTCCGGAGCCTGCACGAGTCGTATGCGCGAGAGCGCTTCCTCGCCGAGATGCGTGCGCACCTCGTCCAGGGAGAGCGACGCCCCCTTGCGCCCCGCCGCCACGAAGCGGCAAAGGGAAAAAAGCTCGGCGACGCGATGCCATGTGAGGATGGCGCTGATCTCATCGCCGCCGACAATGAAATAGAAGTCCACGCTCTCGCCATGCGTTTCGACGAGATCACGCAGCGTATCGTAGGAATACGACGGACCCTCGCGCCGCATCTCCACGTCGAGCGCACGGAAGAAGGGATTGCCTTCCACGGCAAGCTGCACGAGACGCAGGCGGTGCGCAGCCGCCGCCACCTTCCGTCCTGGCTTGTGCGGCGGCTGCGCCGCGGGAATGAAGATCACCTCGGAGAGCGCCAGCTCCTCCCGCGCCGCCTCCGCGATGACAAGATGACCGAGATGGATGGGATCGAACGTGCCGCCCATGATGCCGACGCGCCTCTTCTCCTGTACCACGACCTCACCCCGCTTCCTATGCGACAAATGAATGCGACGAACAGATTCAGCGAGAGTTCCCTTCGTGAATCAGCCGAAGAGAAAGAACGCCACGGCCAGCGCCGCCGCCATGCTCAGGAAGATGACGAGGACGGCACGCACGGCGTCATAGAAATCGTACGCGCCCTTTTCCGTCGCCAGATACTGCCTGATGGCACGCGCATAGCCGAGGAGGCGCTTCATTCGCGCACCTGTCCTTCGCCGTAGATCAGATACTTCATCGAAGTCAGCTCCAGAAGTCCCATGGGGCCGCGCGCGTGCAGCTTCTGCGTGCTGATGCCGATCTCCGCACCGAAGCCGAACTCGCCGCCGTCTGTGAAGCGCGTCGAAGCGTTGACGTAGACCGCCGCCGCATCGACTTCCGCCTGAAAGCGATGCGCATGTTTGACGTCATTCGTGACGATCGTCTCCGAATGACCCGTATTGTAGCGGTTGATGTGTACGATGGCTTCTTCTAGATCACGCACGACCTTGACGGAGAGGATGAGATCGCCGTACTCCGTCAACCAATCCTCCTCCTGCGCCTCCTTGAGCGAAGTGCAGACGGCACGCGCCTTTTCACAGCCGCGCAGCTCGACGCCCGCCGCTTCCATCGCCCGCACGAGACGCGGCAGGAATTCCTCGGCGATGCTTTCGTGCACGAGCAGTGTTTCCATCGCATTGCAGACCGACGGGCGCGAAACCTTCGCATTCAGAGCGATTTTCTCCGCCATGGCAAGGTCGGCGCTCTCGTCGACGAAAGTGTGGCAGACGCCGCTGCCCGTCTCAATGACAGGCACCGTGCTTCCCTGCACGACGGCGCGGATGAGACCCGCCCCGCCGCGCGGAATCACGACATCCAAGAGGCCGTCGAGGTGCAGCATCGCCTCGACGCCCTGCCGGTCGGCCGAGTCGATGAAGCCGATCGCGCCCGCAGGTACTCCCGCCTCCTGCGCCGCCTGCGCGAGAAGCGATGCAATCGCCGTATTCGAACGGATCGCGTCTGCGCCGCCGCGCAGCAGCACGGCGTTGCCCGATTTCAGGCAAAGCCCCGCCGCATCCGACGTCACATTGGGACGCGCCTCGTAGATGATGCCGACGACGCCGAGCGGCACGCGCACGCGACGGATTTCAAGCCCGTTGGGGCGCACCGTCGAGAAGTCGCCGCGCCCGATGGGATCGGCAAGAGCCGCCGTCTCGCGCAGTCCCTGCGCCATCGCGTGAATACGGCTCTCATCAAGCATAAGGCGGTCGAGGTAGGAGCGCTTGATCGCCTTCTTCATGCGCGCCTCTTCGAGATCTTCGGCGTTCGCATCCAAGATGAGACGCACCCGCTTTTCGAGCATATCCGCCATGGCATGAAGCGCCCTATTCTTGTCCTCAGGCTTCATGACTGCCAGAAGTCTCGACGCCTCCTTCGCCGCCTGTGCCTTTTCCTTGACCAACGCCTCAATGTCCATGATGAACCCCTCCCCATACTGAAGCCCCGACGCAATGCGGGGCTTCAGACCATCAGAACCATATTGTCGCGGTGGATGACCTCCTCGTGGATCTCGCCCTCGATGAGTCCTGCGAAATCGCGGCTCTTGCGCCCTGCAATCTTCTCGATCTGCTGCGCACTGTAATTGACGATGCCGCGCGCAATCTCCTGCTGACGCGCTGACAGCACGCGCACCGTCGTACCCGCCGCGAAGCCGCCCTCGACGGCGCGGATGCCCGCTGCCAGAAGGCTTGAGCCATGCGTGCGCATCGCCTCCTCGCAGCCCTCGTCGACGATGACGTCGCCCGCGATGCGCTTGCCGAAGGCGAGCCAACTTTTTCGCACCTTGAGATGCGATTCCTTCGCGGGAAACACCGTGCCCACAATCTCGCCCGCAAGGACAGCGGAAATCACGTCATCCTTCGCACTCGGCGCAATGACAAACGTCGCGCCCGCATTCACAGCAATCTTCGCCGCCTCGATCTTCGTCGCCATGCCGCCCGTGCCGAAGGAAGAGCCGGCACCGCCCGCCATGCGCTCGATCTCGGGCGTGATCTCCGCGACCTCAGGAATCAATCGTGCTGTCTTGTCTTCCTGCGGATTTGCCGTGTAAAGCCCGTCAATATCCGAAAGAATGAGCAAGGCGTCGGCGTCGATAAGCGTCGCGACCGTCGCCGACAGCGTGTCATTGTCGCCGATCTTGATCTCGTCGACGGCGACGACATCGTTCTCGTTGATGACGGGCACGACGCCCATGGCAAGAAGCTCCAGGAGCGCATTGCGCGAATTGGCATACTGATGGTGACGCGCGGCATTCTCCTTCGTCAGGAGCACCTGCGCCGCCGTCTGTCCGTAGTCGGCAAAAAACTTCTTGTAAAGCGTCATGAGGCTCGACTGCCCGATGGCCGCCAAGGCCTGGCGTGCGGGAATCTCCGCCGGCTTCTTCTGCAGGCCGATGCTGTCCATGCCGATGGCGATGGCGCCCGAGCTCACGAGAACCATCTCGCGCCCCGCGTTCTTGAGGTCGGCAATCTCGCGCACGAGGCGATCCATGCGCCGAAAGTCAGGCTTTCCCGAAGTGCGCACGAGCGTGCTCGTACCAACCTTGACGACGATGCGCTTCGCCTCGCGCAGACGTTCGCGTGCATTCATACACCATGCCCCCCTCGAAGAACCGCTGATACGTTCAGCCGCCTGTCCTCACACAGCTGCACTTCTCTTTTCACCGCTACTCGCGGTACTCGAACTCCATATCGCCGATATGAACCGTCATGCCTTCCTTGATGCCGCGCTCTTTCAAGAGCGCGTCGATCTTCTTCATGCGCCATATATACTGGAAGCGGCGCACGGCCTCGTCGTTGCCGAAGTTCGTCATGGCGACGAGTTTTTCCAATGCCTTGTTCGAGACGATGAAATCAGCGCGGTCGTTGCGCGTGATCGTCACGGCGTCCTCGTCTGCCTCTGCATCAAATGAGGCTTCGTAGACGCGCACCTCTTTCGCTTCCTCCTGCGGCTCTTCCTTCAAGGTTTCAAGCGTCTCGCCCACATAGTCGATGAGTTCCTTCAAGCCTTGATGCGCGGCCGCTGAAACGGCGAAGATGCGAATGCCCTCCTTCTTTGCGAGGGCTTCCAGACGGGGCAGATTCTCAGCCGCTTCGGGCAAGTCCATCTTGTTAGCGACGAGGATCTGCGTGCGCGAGGCGATCTTCTCACTGTACTTCTTGAGCTCCGCGTTGATGCGGTAGTAGTCCTCTACGGGATCGCGTCCCTCGATGCCGGAAGCATCGACAAGATGCAGGATGAGACGCGTGCGCTCGACATGGCGCAGGAAGTCGTGCCCGAGACCCGCACCGTCCGCCGCGCCCTCGATGAGTCCCGGGATGTCCGCCATGACGAAATTCTTCTCGTAGTCCGTCTGCACGACGCCGAGCACGGGCACGAGCGTCGTGAAATGGTAAGCGGCAACCTCAGGACGCGCCGCCGAAACCGCCGTGATGAGGCTCGACTTGCCGACGCTCGGATAGCCGACGAGCCCGACATCGGCGAGCAGCTTGAGCTCCAACAGAAGCTCCTTGCTCTCGCCCGGTTCGCCAAGCTCCGCAAACGTCGGCGCACGGTTCGCAGAGTTAGAGAAGCGTGCATTGCCGCGCCCGCCGCGCCCCGCCTTCGCGATGACGGCCTCTTGCCCGACCTCCGTGAGATCGGCGAGCACCGCGCCCGTCGCCGCATCCTTGACGAGCGTTCCCGGCGGCACCTTGATGTAGCACGGTTCGGCGTTCGCGCCCGTCATATTCTTGATGTCCCCGTTGCCGCCGTCCTTGCCCTTGAACTTCCGATGATAGCGGAAATCGAGCAAGGTGTTCATATTGCGGTCGACGACGAAGACGATGTCCGCACCGCGGCCGCCGTCACCGCCCGAAGGACCGCCCTTGGGGATGAACTTCTCGCGGCGGAACGCCGACTTTCCCTTGCCGCCGTCCCCCGCTTTCACGCTGATCTTCGCACGATCGATAAACTGCATCGCTGCCTCCTTTCAAGAACGCCCTCGGCGTCATCCCTGCGCCCTTGATGCACATGCCTCAGCGCCGCAAAACCTGCGGCGCTGGAGCATGAGCGCCAAGCGCCCCGAGCCTCAGATAGAAAAAGATACCTGCGTCGCAAAAGGCGCAGGTACTCTTTCTTGCAACATATTTAAGGAAGCGCCAATAAACTCAGCACCTCCTTAAGCCTTAAGCCGTCGGATAAACGCTGACCTGGCGGTTGTAGCGACCCTTGCGCTCAAAAGCGACCTTGCCCGCCACCTTGGCGAAAAGCGTATCGTCCTTGCCGATGCCCACGTTGTGACCCGGATGGAAATGCGTGCCGCGCTGACGCACGAGAATGCTGCCCGCCGTCACAACCGTGCCCGCGTGCTCCTTTACGCCAAGGCGCTTGGACTCACTGTCACGGCCGTTGCGCGTGCTGCTCACGCCCTTCTTATGCGCGAAAAGCTGCAAATCAAACTTAAACATGGATCTCACCTCTCTTTGTATGAAATCTTTACGGCGTCGGGCTCGATCTTTTCGATCTCCTCCAACCCCAGCCGCATTGTTTCCAACACAGCTTCGGTGAAATCGTCGGGCGCTTCCTTGAGCTTCAGGAAAAAGTCCCCACTCGCGACACGATAGCTTACCTCGCGATGCAGATGCTTTCCTATGCCGAGAAGAGCTGTCTGCACGATGGAGGAAACTCCCGCACAGACGATGTCGGCGCCATATTCGCCGTTGTGCCCCTTGACCCGGCAGCCCGATATTTTCCCGTCTTGACGCTCGATCTCGATCTCGATCATCAAGCTTCAATCTTCTCGATAACGACCTTCGTGAAAGGCTGACGATGACCCTGACGACGACGGTAGTTCGACTTCGCCTTGTACTTGAAGACGAGAATCTTCTTGTCCTTGCCCTGCGCCTGAACCTTGCCCGTTACCTTCGCGCCCTCGACGAGCGGACGGCCAACCTTGACGGTATCGCCGTCAACAACCGTCAGAACCTCATCGAACGTCACGCCCTCGCCCTCTTCAGCGCTGAGCTTCTCGATGCGGATGACATCACCCTCGGCAACGCGGTACTGCTTGCCTCCGGTCTTGATAATAGCGTACATGAAAACACCTCCCTGCGTGTTACTCGCCGACTACGGTACGGCAAAGCCGTTTCAAAACCTCGCCGAGCGGTTGAAAAATGCTGCGTGAAAGACGCAAACATTTACCGTAAGATAATATCATAGGAGACGGGAAAAGTCAAACGGCAATGATGAACGAGTATGTGACAGGATGCTCTCACATTTTGTCACAACCCTTTTCTTATTTATCCAATGTGCTAAAGATTTTATATAATGCGATAAAATCTTTATATTTTTTGATATTTGGATATGTTCCATCAAAAACTTGTTGAATAATTTTCTTATTTGCAACCATGGCAACATCAATCAGCTTACGCTTATTGCCATTTTGAATTGCAATCACATATCCTTTATCCCATGGAACTTCTGGAAAAACTTCTTTTAGGTCATAGATACGGATATTTTTACGTTTCCAAAGACCATGTTCCATCGCCCACGCAATATTGCCAAAAACATAGAAATTATGTTCTGCTTCTGTGGCAAGACTAGGTTCTTTTGTGTAGTCCTTTTTGTTAATGTCCTTGGGCGGGAAAGCGTCAAGGACTTCTGGCATAAGAACATGCTTGCCGTCAATAAAGAATCCATGCGGACGTTGCCAATCCAGCTCCAACCGCCCACCAGATTTTGCCTCTAGCGCTTTCTTGATGCGCTCAAAACGATACCCTGTAGGCGGATGGTCGCTGGTTTCGTCTAGATCTCTGTCATATTCATCATCACGAGCAAGCCACATCAAAGTTCCACCATAACTTAAAGTTTCTGTGTTACCCAGATAGCTCATTCCGCCCATATCTGCCCCAAACTCAAGTTGTCTACCTTCTGCCAGAGTCGTTTCTGTTCGTACACTATCTCGATGTTCCCAATGATACATTTCATGCCCCAATACGCTCGCGAGCAAAGAACGAAAATAAACATTGTAGCGACCTTCATTGCGAGCGTAGATAGGATAACCAATATATTTCGTTTCCCCATGGATTGTTTCCATATCTTGACTATTCATCACAGTCAATCGAAATTCGTTGTATCTTACGGATGTGAAATAAATAGCCCCTCCTACACTACTGGATGCCCCACCTTCTAATGCGTCTCTCGAAGCTACGCCATCCACGAAATACACTGGCTTAATATATCTTGTTTTATGTGAATCCATAGTCAAACGAGATGGGTTTGAATTTACAAGGTCGCGCTGAATTTCATTTAAAACAGCATGATTCTGAGAAACTTTTAGAGAACTGTGCTTATCGTATTGTTCCCATTTTTCTTTTTCTCGAACATGTTGCGGACTTGCCTTCTGCTCTTCTTTTTCCGTATATGTAATTTCCATGCTGGCGTTTGCTACAGGGAAATCCGTATATCCAACATAAAAAGCGAATCCTAAAGCAAGCATTGCCATAATTTTTTTCTTCATAATCGTTTTCCTCCAATCACAAGAATTTTTCTTTTCTTTTATAAGAATAGCACTACATCTTGTGGGCTGCGAGAAAATTATCCACTATGACAGGTAAACAAATTCCAATGTCATGAACAAATCTGACCTTCTCATTCTATTTCATGGATGCAATCTTACGAAATAGATATGTATGTTCAAGCGTTACCCGCAGTAAACAGCAAAAGGCTGAAAAATTTTATGAAAACGGAAAAGCCGAAGCCTTTTGCGACTTCGGCTCATCTGTCAGCCTTGCTGCAGCTCGTCAGGTGCATCCGGCACCTCGATGTCGGGAAGCTGTTCCAGTATGTAAACATCAGGCTCATCGGGTTCAATATTATTATATTGACGAATCTTCCATTTCGTCGGACTTTCTGTTGCTTCGATATGTCCCTCCATTGGCGCAGGTCCGATGGCAACAGATGTATGAATCTCTGTTGTTTCCTCGTTTGCAATTTGCGGCGCAAGTTCCTCCCAAGTCATTGATTTCCATGCCCCATAAGAGATGTATCTTTGTCCGCCGATGTATGCAACTGGAAAAATATTTGTATGAGCGTGAAATTCGAGAACACCTTTTTCATTTGGGATTTCATTTGCAATCTCATAGACTTCAATAATGTCGCCATATCCGACACTGTTCTCCGTAGTTCTTGCATCAAATTTTGCATGACGTGGCGCAAGGACTACATATTTAATATCTCTCGGAGATAATGTCAGCTTATAAAGATGACTGCATACCTCATGTACGTCATCGTCAAATGGCAACGCTTCGAAATTTTCTCTGCTGAAATCGTACTGCCATGTGAAATCCTTGCCGACGTTGTAAAAACGAATTTTTCCATTTTTCGCCAAGTTTTTAAGTTCTTCTACTCTTTTTTGTGTGTTTTTTGCTTCTGCTTTTTCTCGGAGTGCTTGTTTTATTGCTTCAAACTCCTTGGCATGAGCAATATTGTAATCGAAAAGATTCTGCACAAGCTCGCGCTTTGGACTATTCTTGTTGTTTTTCGCCCAAAGAACAGCATAAGTTTCCGGAGTTTTTTCTCCTTTGAAATTCGTTGGGATTTTTTGCGTTTGCAGACTCTTTTTATTTTCTTCCAGCCAAGTTTCAACGTGTTCTTTATCCATCCTTACTTTATTTGGAATCGAATAAAGCTTCATCTGCATTTGGTCAAAAAGAAAAGTTCTTGTTTGAAGTTTGTCTGTACCGACACTGAATGGGATGAAAAATCCATTGATGGGAATAGATGTTTCCATGCGCAGGTAGTCATCTACAGAAAACAAAAGATACTTCTGTCCTGCTCCTTCTTGCAGAACCTCTACCTTATCCATAGGCATTCGCAGATAATGCCCGCCATCATCATATACAAGAGGGTCATTACGACTTGCAAAACATACGCCTGATAGAAAGACGAATGTCAACAAGAGTGTGATAGATTGAATCATTCTTTTTATCGCAAAAATACTCCTTTTACTTACAATTAACCATATTTGAAAATTCTCTTACGCTCTATTATAATACAGCTCTATAATATGGTAAAGTATTTTTTAACGTACGCTTGCTTCCACGTTGGAAGCAATGTCCGTTCTCTTTATTATGAAAGTCCAAGAAGTCAAGCCAAAGGCGCAGACTGATTGGCAACTTTCATTAAGGGCGGCGCACCCGTCCACGATGCAGCGCACCACGTCAAAAGCCCTTCCGCCGGCGCGGAAGGGCTTTTTCTATGCTCTTTATAGCAAAAAATCAGTCACGGCCAAACTTGTCCTTCAAGATGACATCGTGCGAGCCGCCCTCGACGATGCTCGTCGAAGATACGAGCGTGATCTTCGCTTTGTCGCGCAACTCACTGAGGTTGAGCGCACCGCAGTTGCACATCGTCGAGCGAATCTTGCTCAGCGAGATGTGAATGTTGTCGCGCAGGGAACCGGCATAGGGAACGTAGGAGTCGACGCCCTCTTCAAACGACAGCTTGCGGTCGCCGCCGAGGTCGTAGCGCTGCCAGTTGCGCGCGCGGTTCGAGCCTTCACCCCAATATTCCTTGTAGTAGGTGCCGTTGACCTTGACCTTGTCCGTCGGGCTCTCGTCGAAGCGCGAGAAGTAGCGGCCGAGCATCATGAAGTCCGCGCCCATCGCCAAGGCGAGCGTCATGTGATAGTCGTGCACGATGCCGCCGTCCGAGCAAACGGGGATGTAGACGCCCGTCTCCTTGAAATATTCGTCACGCGCGCGGCAGACGTCGATGACCGCCGTAGCCTGACCGCGGCCGATTCCTTTCGTCTCGCGCGTGATGCAGATCGAGCCGCCGCCGATGCCGACCTTGACGAAGTCTGCGCCCGCATCCGCGAGGAAACGGAAGCCTTCGCCGTCGACAACATTGCCCGCGCCGACCTTGACATCCTCGCCGAATTCCTTGTGGATGTACTCAAGCGTCTTCTTCTGCCACTCCGAATAGCCCTCGGAAGAGTCGATGCAAAGGACGTCCGCACCCGCCTCAAGGAGCGCCGGCACGCGCTCGGCATAGTCGCGCGTGTTGATGCCCGCGCCGACGATGTAGCGCTTGCGCTCGTCGATCAGCTCAAGCTCATTCTCCTTATTGTCCGTGTAGTCCTTGCGGAACACCATGTAGCGCAGGCGCTGGTTCTCGTCAATGAGCGGCAGCATGTTGAGCTTGTGCTCCCAGATGAGATCGTTCGCCTGCGGCAGCGTGAGATTGGCATCTGCGTAAATGAGGCGTTCGAACGGCGTCATGAAATCCTTGACTGGCGTGTCGAAACTCATGCGCGTCACGCGGTAGTCGCGGCTCGTGACGATGCCGACGAGCTTGCCGTTCGGCGTGCCGTCCTCCGTGACCGCCATCGTCGAATGTCCCGTCGCGTCCTTGAGCGCCAAGACCTCGCCGAGCGTCGTCGTCGGCTTGATGTTCGAATCGCTGCTCACGAAGCCCGACTTATAGTTCTTGACGCGAGAGATCATCGCCGCTTCCTGCTCGGGCGTCTGCGAACCGTAGATGAAGGACACGCCGCCCTCGCGCGCCAAAGCGATCGCCATCGTGTCGTTCGACACCGCCTGCATGATCGCCGAAGTCATCGGAATGTTCATCTTGATCTTCGGCTCTTCTCCGCGACGGAACTTCACGAGCGGCGTCTGAAGCGAGACATTCGCCGGAACGCACTGCTCCGAGGAGTACCCGGGCACGAGCAAGTATTCACCAAAGGTATGCGACGGCTCTGTGAAATAATATGCCATTTTAACCCCTCATTTCTTCTAGCATCATTCGACCGTGACGGACTTCGCGAGGTTGCGCGGCTTGTCCACGTCGCAGCCGCGCGTGATGGCAGCGAAGTAGGCAAGCAGCTGCAGCGGCACGACCGTCAAGAGAGGAATCAGAAGCTCATCCGTCTCGGGCACGTGGATGACGTGATCGACGTACTTTTCGAGTTCCGTATCGCCCTCGGCGGCAATGCCGATGACAACGGCGTCACGCGCCTTGACTTCCTTGATGTTCGACAAGGTCTTCTCATAGACGCTCTTCTGCGTCGCGAGCGCGATGACGGGCACGCCCTCGACGATGAGCGCAAGCGTGCCGTGCTTGAGCTCGCCCGCCGCATAGGCCTCGGCGTGAATATAGGAAATCTCCTTGAGCTTCAGCGAGCCTTCAAGCGCCACATGATAGTCGAGACCGCGTCCGATGAAGAAGACGTCCTCGTTGAAGCCGTACTGCTTCGCAAACGTCTTGATCGGCTCGACGTCGCTCAGCGTCTCGCTGATCTGCGCGGGAATCTTTGTAAGTCCCTCGATCAAAGCCTCGCTGCGCTCCTTCGCTAGCGTTCCCTTGAGATCTGCCATGTAGACGGCGAGCATGAACATCAAGATGAGCTGCGTCGTGTACGCTTTCGTCGAGGCAACGGCGATCTCAGGTCCCGCCCAGGTGTAGAGCACCTGCGCGGCCTCACGCGCGATGGACGAGCCGACGACGTTCGTGACGGCGAGGCTCTTCGCACCGAGACGCTTGGCTTCCTTCAAGGCAGCGAGCGTGTCGCTCGTCTCACCCGACTGGCTGACGACAATCATCAGGGTGTTCTCGTCGATGATCGGCGAACGGTAGCGGAACTCCGACGCAACGTCGACCTCGACGGGGATGCGCGCGAGCTTCTCGATGTAGTACTTGCCGACAAGACCCGCATGATACGCCGTGCCGCAGGCGACGATGTAAACCTTATTGAACGAGTCGAGGAATTCGCGGCTCCAGCGCAGCTCGTCCATGACGATATGCTTGCCGTCCTTGGCAATGCGCGGCGACATCGTGTCGCGTACGGCCTTCGGCTGCTCGTGAATCTCCTTGAGCATGAAGTGCTCGTAGCCGCCCTTTTCCGCCGCCTCGGCGTTCCAGTTGACCTCGAAGACCTTCTTCGTCACGACTTCGCCGCGGCGATTCGTGATATGCACGCCGTCCGCCTTGACGACCGCCATCTCACCGTCATTGACGATGTAGGTGCGCCGCGTGCGCGCGATGATCGCGGGGATGTCGGACGCGATGAAATTCTCCCCTTCGCCGAGACCGATGACAAGCGGATTGTCCTGCTTCGTGCAGATCAGGCGGTCGGGATGCTCGCGCGACATGAATACGAGAGCGTAAGAGCCTTCGATGCGCGAAAGCACCTCGCGCACCGAGGCCTCGAAGTCGCCGTTGTAGACTTCCTCCAACAGGTGTGCGACGACCTCTGTATCCGTCTCCGACTTGAAGGAATGACCTTTTTCAATCAAATCTTCCTTCAGCGACATATAGTTTTCGATGATGCCGTTGTGCACAACGGCGAAATTGCCCGCGCAGTCTGTATGCGGATGTGCGTTGCTGTCCGACGGACGTCCATGCGTCGCCCAACGCGTATGACCGATGCCGATATGACCTGCCGGCTCATTTCCTTCGATGATTCGCTTGAGTTCGGCAAGACGCCCCACGCATTTTTCCACGCGGATCTTATCCTCGTTCAAGACGGCGATGCCCGACGAATCATAGCCGCGATACTCAAGCTTCGTCAGCCCCTCGATGAGAAACGGCGTCGCCTGACGCTTGCCGACATAACCAACGATTCCACACATAGGCAAAAACCTCCTAAGTTTCCGGCAGGCAAAACGCCTGCCATTCCATATTCATTTCTGTTCCTGCCCATCTTATGAACTGCCTTGTCCCCCCCCGTCACCAAGGGGCTTTGCAGCTTTTTACGACCGATGCAGCCGAGAGGCATCCGCTGAATGTTCGACAACCTCTTCCTCGTCCCCTTGCAGTACGCTCCTGCAAGGTCTCGCGCTAAGGCATACGCCTTTTCCCCTTCTCCATGCTCCTTCCCATCATCGCAGCCGACAGGCAGACCGCTCATATTCAGCGCATGAAAGCATTTTTTCACGCACCGCATGATGTATATTTTTGCTATTTTAGTTTATCTTCCCTGATTTGTCAATAGGATTCACGCGCCCTCTTTTGCCGCTCGTGGTGCACCGTTTCTATAGGAATCACTGATAAATTCAGCCACCCATCCTCGCAAATCTGGGCGACCTCGTTTTATCAACGCTTCCTTTACATTTCATGAGGAACGTAGACAAAACGTCTGCCTCCCTTTATAATAGAAGAAAGTCGCAGCTTGTCTGCGCCTTGGTTCATCAACTACAGCAAAGGAGCTGATCTCTTGAACAATCCCATGTTATCGAGAATGAGCAGAGCGACGGACGCCGTCTTTTCTGGAGAAGCCGCGAGCTACAGCGGCATCGCCATAAAGAGCACGGGGCTTGTCCTCATCGTCGCGGCTTCCGCCGTCATCACTTGGCTCACGGGCTATGCAACGCCAACGACGACGATGGTGACCGCCGTCATGGGGCTTATCACGGCCTTGATCGTTTCCTTCAAGCCCGGCACCGCAGGGCTTCTCGCACCGCTCTATGCGATCCTAGAGGGCATGTGTCTCGCGTGCCTATCCGTGACGGTCGCGTTCATCTCGCCGAGCATACTCGTCAATGCCGTCATGCTGACCTTCGGCATCGCCATCGCTGCCGGACTCGTCTATGCACGCGGCCTTGTGACAGTCAACTCGAAGTTCATGCGCATCACGATGATCGCTCTGACGGGCGTCGTCCTCACGTACATCGCGGAAATGGTGCTCGGCTTCTTCGGCATCCACTTCCCGATGCTGCACGACGGCGGCATCGTCGCCATCGCCATCGAGCTTGTCATCATCGGCGTCGCGACACTGTGCCTCTTCATGGACTACGAGCTGATCAACCGCAGCGTGCAGGAAGGCCTGCCGAAAGACTACGAATGGTACTGCGCCTTCTCGCTGCTCGTGACCCTCATCTGGCTCTACGTCGAAATTCTCGATTTGCTGCGAATGCTATCGGGAAGAGACTGAACGCAAAGCAAAGCCCGCCTATTCCTCCAATACTTATCGAAGTGGGGAATGGGCGGGCTTTTTCGCATTTTCTCAAAATAATCCGCCACTCCTTGGCGACACTGGATAGAATGGCGTTTCAATGATATAATAAAGGCAAAAGAAGGTGACATTGCATCATGCAGCAGAAAGAAGACCTTCCGTCGGAATATCATGCGTCTGATTATCGAAATCCGACGTATGATCAACATGCCAAACGCCTGCTTGCACAAAGAACTATCATGGCACGCCTCCTCAAACGAACCGTGCCGGAATTCAAAGAAGCGACGATTTCCGATATTGCTGAAAAATATATTGAAGGCACACCGCAGATCAGTGAGATTCCTATTGACAGGGATATGACCAATGCGGTTGGAAACACCCCGCGCTCCCCAAAAGAGTTTCTCGGTTCCGCTACGGAAAATATCGGCATCACGGAAGGCTGGATTCGTTTTGACATCCTCTTTCATGCGCGTGTTCCGAAATCGGGCGAGCTCATCACCCTGATCATCAACGTCGAAGCACAACGAACTCAACGAAGCTCCAAACTCGGCTATGCACTCTTGAAACGAGCCATTTACTATGCGAGCCGTTTGATTTCATCTCAGAAAGAAACCGAGTTTACAGGCTCATCCTACGATGACCTCAAAAAGGTCTACAGCATCTGGCTTTGCATGGATTCGCCCGATGGCAAAAGCTCCATCAATCGCTACGATCTCAATGAACATCATATTCTTCATGAATATAAGGCCAATCATGCGGATTATGACCTGATCAGCATCATCACCATATATCTCGGCGAAGAGCAGCCACCCTATGAAGATTGGCTCATCCGCTTCCTGCGTCTGCTGTTCAAAGACACACGAACACCAGCCATGAGAAAGAAACAACTTCTGAAAGATGAATTCGATATGGATACAACTACAGATATAGAAGAGGAGATGAAAACGATGTGCAATTTGAGTACAGGCATCTATGAACAAGGCATGGAGCGTGGCATCGCCCAAGGCATGGAGCGCGGCATCGCCCAAGGCATGGAGCGCGGCGCAGAAAACACCCGCAGAGAAACGGCTCTTTCCATGCTCAAAGAAGGACTTCCCGTCGATATGGTTGCACGTATCACAAACTTGTCGATCGAAGAAATCAAAGCCTTGCACCAAAAGATGCCCAATTTGAATTGAAAAACATCGCCAACCATCGGCGAAGCAATAAAAATCCCGCGCACCTCAAAAGTGCGCGGGATTTTTATTGCTGTTTGTTGATTTTCCATCAGCGCTGAAAATCGCCGCTCTTGCCGCCGCTCTTGGCGTCTAAGTGCAACGCGGTGATTTCCATGCGCTTGTCGAGCGCCTTGCACATGTCGTAGATCGTCAAGAGCGCAACGCTCACAGCGTGCAGCGCTTCCATCTCGACGCCCGTGACGCCGCGCGTCTTGACCTCGGCACGCGCTTCGACCGCAGATGCTTCGGACAGAAGCCCAAAGTCGATGCTCACGCGCGTCAGCGGCAGCGGATGGCACAGCGGGATCGCGTCGCTCGTCTTCTTCGCCGCCATGATGCCGGCGATGCGCGCGACGCCGAGGACGTCGCCCTTCTTTGCCGTGCCGCCCGCAATCGCCTCGTAGACGGCAGGGCTTACAAGGATGCGGCCGCTCGCACGCGCGATGCGTTCCGTTTCCTTCTTTTCGCTGACATCGACCATGTGCGCGTTGCCTGCCGCATCAAAATGCGTCAATTCGTTTGCCATGAAATGCACCTCATCCTAGCAGCGGATTCCCGAACCCTTGCGGTCGTAGAAGTACCATGTGATAACGATGGTGCTGACCGTGAACGCGATGAGGATGTAGAAGGCGGGAGCGACGACGCCGTAGTTCGCGTAGGCGAAGCCGAAGAGCTTCGGGATAAAGAAAGCGCCGTAGGCCGCAATTGCCGCCGTGAAGCCCGTGACGAGCGAGGAGTGGAACGGATTGTTGAAGATGTAGGGAATCATGCGGAAGGAAGCGCCGTTGATGAAGCCCGTCGTCAAGAAGAGCAGCAAGAATGCGCCGAAGAACACGGGGAAGCGATGCGCCTCCACTCCGAAGAGCACGAGGAAGCTCGCGCCGAGCATGACGAAGAGCGAGATGAGCGTGACGCGCGAACCGCTGTCCATCTTGTCCGCCAAGAGGCCGCCGACGGGGCGGATGCCCGCGCCGATGAAGGGGCCGAGGAAAGCGGCGTAAGAGAATGGCATCTCGGGGAATTCCTTCGCGACGAGCAGTCCGAGCGCCGCCGAAAAGCCAATGAAAGAGCCGAAGCCGCAGGTGTAGATCCAGCACATGAGCCACGTATGCTTGTTGCCGAAGATGGACATCATGCTCTTGGGGCTTTGCTTCGGCAGCGGCAAATTGTCCATGAAGAGCCAGACGAGGACGAGCGTCAGCGCCGTCGGAATCGTCCAGAAGTAGCAGACATTCTGCACATACATCATGCCATCAGGCCCCGGCACGCCCTCGCCGAAGAGCGAGGAGAGATTCCAGCCCAAGAGGATCGGCGTCGTCAGATAGATGAGCGATACGCCGAGGTTGCCGATGCCCGCATTGATGCCGAGCGCAAATCCCTTGTTCGCCTTGGGGAAGAAGAAGCCGATATTCGCCATCGAAGCGGAGAAGTTTGCGCCCGCAATGCCAATGAAAGACACGAGAAGGACGAAAGTCTCATACGACGTTGTGGGATCCTGCAGAGCGCGACCCAAGCCGAAGAGCGGCAGAAGAAGCAGCGCCGTCGTGATGAAAGTGGAGTTCCTGCCGCCAATCAGCCCCGGCAGATACGTGTAAAACAGGCGCCCCGTCGCGCCGACGAGACCGGGCAGCGCCGCGAGCGTGAAAATCTGATCGTCCGAGAAGTTGAAGCCGATAAACTTGAGCTTCGCCGCGATCGTCGCCCAGAGCGTCCACGCAACGAAGCTCAGGACGAGCGCCCAAGTCGAGGTGTAGAGATTCTGCGTCGCGATACGCTTGCCATACTTCTCCCAAAAGCCCGCGTCCTCGGGATTCCAGCATGCAAGGATCTCCTTGCGCGATGGATTGGGACCGAGATTCTTCCATGCCATTTCATCAGCCATTGATTCAACACTCCTCATGAAAACAACTTAAATCTTCTTGCAACGAAAGCCTGCGAATGAGCCGATCGTCATGATGTCGACCTCGCCGTACATCGCCTGAAGCCTTGCCCACAGGCTCTCCTCCGTCTCGTAGGGCGGCGAGAAGAAGCCGCGCCGCTCGCAGAACTGCTTGACGAAAAAATCGGTGCGCCGGCTCTTGCCGCGCACATACATCGAGCCGGAAAATATGCCGCCGCGCTTTAGGACGCGCTCCGTCTCGCGGTACGCCTTCTCCTTCTCGGGAAACGCGTGAAAGCCGTTGACGGACAATACGAAATCAAAAGTTTCATCCGCATACTGCAAATCGCCGACATCGCCGAGCGCAAAGTCTGTCGCGCCGAGAGAAAAGTTCGCCGCGTGCTTTTTCGCCGCCTCCAGCATCGTCTCCGAAACATCGAGGCAGGTGATCTGCGCCTCCTTCATCTTCTCATAATGCGGAAACGACAGCACGCCCGTGCCGACGGGAACTTCGAGCAGCCTGCCGCGAAAATCTGCGGGGAGTCCGCGATACGCCATCGCCAGAAACTCCGGATAGGAGGCGAAGCCCCAGAGCCAGCGGATGGCAAAGCGCCCCGCCCAACTCGTATTCGTCATCATGCCGTCGTATAGGCGCGCGATATTGCCGAGCTGGCGATACGCGCGCTGCACCTTGCGCTCTTTCTTTTCGATATCATTCATGCACTATGCGCCTCCCTTTCCGCTGTGGCCGCCGTCCCATGCGATTCGACGCAGATCGAATCCTTCCTCCCGCCCCATCAGAAAAAGGACGAGATGTGCGGCATCCTCCATAGCTTCGAGGTCAAGCTGCAAAATCCCTTCCGCCTGCCGCTCATGGCAAGAGGAGAAGAGCGCCGCGACGCGCTCGTCGAGCAGCGGCTCTTCCAGCTCGCGCCAGAGCGACAAGGCGGGAAATACGCCGTGCGAGCGCGTCTCGATGAGCACGAGATCGACGTCCGTCATGCGTGCGGCGGCGACTTCCAGCGAGAGCTTCTCCTGCGTGCGCTCGTAGAGCCAGAAGCCCGCAGGCGCAACGACGGCGACGCTCGACGCGCCCGCCGCGCGGAAGCGTCCGCTGTCCTTCGTTCCGTCGTTCAGGACAATGCCGTGCGCATCGCTCTTGACGACGCCGACGCGCACGCCGCGCGAGGTCAAGAGCGGCAGGAGCTTTTCGACAAAGGTTGTCTTGCCTGTGCCCGATGCGGGAGCAACGATGGATACGAGGGGCACGCGGCGCACGAGGTTCGCCGCTCGGCCGCGCGCCAAGCGAAGGGCGGCGGGCGTGTTCACATTGAAGAAGCATGCGCCCGCGCGAACGGGAACGTCAAGCGCGGGAAGCGCGGCGGCCGCTCGCCGAAGACTGCGCTCACCTGCCGCCATAGCCGCAGAGAACACGTGCGCCGTTTCCTTGTGGTAGAGCGCGGCAAGCGGCTCGCACCGTCCTTCGGCGACGGGCACGACGGCTCGCACCATGCGCTCCGCCTTGGGCAGAAGTTCTCTCGCTGCGTCGAAGGAGAAAAAGGGCATATCCGCCGACACGGCGAAGGACCAAGTATGAGAACTCGCCGCCAGGCCGCGTGAAAGCCCCGCCACAGGCCCCTGCCCCGCCGTTTCATCGAC
>NZ_ALNM01000039.1:0-26827 GCF_000292955.1 Selenomonas sp. CM52 | reverse complement strand
AAACAATAGATTTGTAGCAATGGTAAACCAAACTCCTCATTGCCGATTCGATCTATTGAGGGTTGACACGAACGTGCAGAAGCGCAGTTCTACCTGCATAAAACGAACTGCTGGGAATGGGAGGATGGATGACGGACTTAATTGCGGACGTAATGTTCCAGGAATCACGCGTCAGACCAATGCACTCTCATTCTACAGCTTAGGTAATGAGGTAGACAAGGAGCGGTCGCGTACCGCTTCCCTGATCTATAAATCTATTGTAATAGGAACCACTGATAAATTCAGCCACCCATCTTCACGCATCTGCGCTGTCCTCTCGTCGTCGACAAATCCTCGACGTAGCACCGCTACGCCTCCGGTTTGTCTCCTCGAGAGATACAGCGCATCTGTGCAAATCTGGGCGACTTCATTTTATCAGCGTTTCCTTAAGGTTTTCTGCGAGGAAACGATAAATATAACGAAGAAGATCAATGTGCAGGGAGGCGAATGAAGATGAAAATTCATGCGAACGATAATCGTGCGATCGTGGGGAAGAATATAGCGGCACAAAATACACAGGCTATGAGTCGGGCAGGGGACAGGAAATCCGTGGCGGCATCCTTACAGGGGGAAGGTTCGATAAAAAGAGAATCGTCGTCCTTCCAGTCGCTCGCGCATGAGGTTTCCATCAGCGACGAGGGGAGAAAGCTTGCAGCGGCAAATCAAGCGCCTGCTCAACGGGTGGAAACGTGGGAGATGGCTTCGGTTGAGCCGCTTGAAGATAGTATGTATCATGATTTTTATTCGGATTATGAGCGCGCTTCTTTATCCAGAACGATGCGCGATTTAGAAAATGGCATCCGAGGTATTTTGCAGCTTGGCAGTAAAAATCCTGGTTTGGCAGTCGGCAGCATTCGTGTGGAGGTGATCCGACAGCTCAATGCCTATGGGCATCATCAAAAGGCTTTGGGGCATACCTTGCTGGGCGATCCGTATTTGAACAGTATTCTTGATCGCTTGGGAGCGCTTGATCCCAAATGCGAAAATCCACTGGTGAACAAGCTTCGATCCCTTGTGGGAAATACAATGATTGGCAAGGATAATGATTTTCTTACACACGAAGAAAGCGCTGGGCTTATAAAAGAATACCGTGACTATCTCGGCATGAAACCAGACACGCTGAGTAACATGCCAAAAAAGGCGGGCAGATATTTCAATGAAAAGACAGCGGCATACGGATTCTTCCAAGAGATGAGCCGCAAGGCGAAAAATATGGAAGAGCTTCTCTCTGCCATGCTTGGAGAAGATCATACGGGAGGCAAAAAGGATAAGAAAGCGGAGAATCCTACAGACCTTTCACAGCTCATTGCCGAGAAGAAGACTGACCTTGATGATGGCATGAAAGCATATAAGAAGAGCTTACGAACCCTTCACCGTATCGCAGACGACAAGGGCGAGGGAGAAGACGGCAAACTCTCAGAACGGGAACAAGCGGAAGAGAAAAAACGACTGATCCCGAGCGTCACAGCCTTCGATTGGGATCGCATCTCGGAGCAATATCTAAAGGAGAATCCCGAGCTAGCCGCCATTTTTTCCGACAATGGTATGCGGTAGGGCTCCGTTTGGCAATCGTCCGGTGCATCTGTCTGCCAACGAATCTTGCGACCGTCTTTGGTGATCTGAGATGTGACGGACGCCGTCTTTGCCAAGTGGAGGGTGCATCGTTAGATTGTATCAAAGTTATGGGTAAGACGGATGTCTAATGCGTGAAAATGATACAAAGGCTATCGCCGTCATACGCTGTGAAACCACAGTCTGCAAGGGCTTTCAGAGATCTCCTTGTCTGGAAGCCCGTTGATTTTTGACGATGGTCAGCGATTTTTCGCTCGATGGAAGCTCGACCAACTGGCAGGGGTGTCAAAGCCTTTGACACCCCTATGGTGCACCCGAAAGGAAAAATATCAGAGTTCATGAAGCCTTACGGGAACTGGCATCACGAGCATTTTTAGGACTCGGATTTTTGACGCCCCTGGATGTTTCACCGAAATTTTCAGCCTTGACAATCTCTGCCGTAGTGCATACCATGATAGTAGAACAAGGTGAGGAGGCTTATAGGCGCGGTGAGGATAAGCAAGAAGGAGATTCCTGCGGAATATGGTGTGCTGATTCAGAAATTCCGTCTGATAGATGATACGTTTTTCAACGTATGTTTTGACAACTATGTCGAGGGAATGCAGCTCCTGCTGCGTATCTTCTTTGACCGCGACGATCTCGTTGTCAAGCATGTCGTCACACAGCAGAGCGCGGACAATCTCTATGGTCGCGGCGTGCGCTTTGACGTGTTGGCGGAGGACAGCGAGGGGAAGCTCTACGACTGCGAGGTGCAGCGTGCAAACGAAGGAGCGATCCCGCGTCGGGCGCGATACAACAGCAGCATGATGGACTCGCGTGCATTGGCAAAAGGAGCGGATTTTTCCGCGCTTCCCGAAACATGGGTGATCTTCATCACGGAAAATGACATCTACGGAGCTGGCTGCCCTCTGTACCATGTGGAGCGAATCATCCAAGAGCTTCAGCGACCGTTTGATGATGGGGCGCGTATCCTTTATGTCAACGGCGCGAATCGCGATGATACGCCGCTCGGGACGAGCGGTCAACGTCGACCGCTCGTCTGCATCCTTCGGATTTGACTTGCGGGACGTTTTCGCATACGACCTATTAACCAATCAGCTGCATGCTTTGCACTTGCTTCTTGGATAGGTCAGCATGATGCAGGATTTCTTCTGTGAGAATCCCCAAAAGATGAAGTATAAGGAGCTTGCCCAAAGAGCGGATTACTTTAAGGCAGAAGCAGAGGGGGTACATACCATGTGCGAACTGATGGAGAAATTCGGCGAGAGGAAATTGGAAGAAGGGCGTATGGAAGGACGCCTTGAGGGGCGTGCTGAGGGACGTGTCGAATCGGCTCGTCGGACGGCGGCGGCTTTAATTGCTTTGGGGAAACTCACACTTTCCCAGATTGCTGAAGCAACACAGTTGTCCCAGGAAGAAGTTGAACGCTTGGCAGGGTCAACAGGAGCATAAGAGAAGATCGACTGTTCCTCAACATTTTGCCCGAGAGAAAGCTACTGGTTACATTCGGTGTGTGGCATCTCTCGGGTTTTTGTTGCTAAAATTTCTGGCCTTCCGGAAACATGAAAATGACATCTATGAAGAGGGATTTCCTCTGTACCATGTGGAGCGAATCATAGAGGAGCTTCAGCGACCGTTTGATGATGGAGCACATATCCTCTACGTCAACGGGTCGAACCGTGATGATACGCCGCTTGGACGGCTGATGCAGGATTTCTTTTGCGAGCGTCCGGAGCAGATGAATTACAAAGAACTTGCCCAAAGAGCGGATTACTTTAAAGCAGAAGCAGAGGGGGTAAATGCTATGTGCGAACTGATGGAAAAATTCGGAGAGAAGAAATTGGAAGAGGGGCGCGAGGTAGGTCGCATTGAAGGACACCGTGAGGGAATGATCGATATGGCACGTTCCTTGCTCGCGCTGAACGTCCCTGTCGAGGTGATCGAGAAGTCGAGTGGTTTGACGCGTGCGGAGATTCTGGCACTGTAAGACGTGTTTGCCGAGTGGTTTTGAGATCCGTTGCTCTATTCAAAAACATACCCGAGAAAAATTTCGCCGTCGATATTTGGTGCGCGGAATTCCTCGGGTTTTTTGTGTTATTAGGGATAATGCTTTTATCTTGGTGCACTTGTCAACAAAAACTGGACACAAAAATTCCAAAATAGTCATAAAAAAGCTAAATGCTAGACAACCCTATCGAAGAGTTAGACAACCGTTGAAAACGGAGCTTTTCTTCCCAATCTTTTCTCTGGCGGCAGGTTTTTCGCCATGAAAGTCGAATGATGGTGATAAGGGCGAAGATTACAGCGATTTTTGAAGGGAGGTGGAAAAGATGGCAGACTGCATTTTTTGCCGTATCGCGGCGAAGGAGATTCCCGCGACAGCGGTCTACGAAGATGATTCCGTCATCGCCTTCAAGGATCTTGAGCCGCAGGCGCCCGTGCATGTACTCATCATTCCGAAGAAGCATATCAAGAGTCTGCTCGACTTGACGCAGGAGGACAGGGCACTCGTCGCGCACATCCATGTCGATGTCGTGCCGCAGCTTGCAAAGGAACTGGGACTTGCGGAAAAAGGCTTCCGCGTCGTCGTCAATACGGGCGAGGAAGGCGGGCAGACCGTCGGGCATCTGCACTTTCATCTCTTGGGCGGACGTTCCATGCAATGGCCGCCTGGTTGATGGTTGACATCAAAAAGGGAAATCATGTATAATGTTAGCGTGCACGATGCAGTGTTGGCAATTTTCATGCCTGCCTTCCCGTGCGCCCCAAATCTAGTGGAGGGGGGGAAGAACAATGGCAAATGAGGTCAAAGTAGGAAAGAACGAAACGATCGACAGTGCTCTCCGCAGATTCAAGCGTACCTGCCAGAAGGCTGGTACTTTGGCAGAAGTTAGGAAACGTGAACATTACGAGAAACCGAGCGTCAAGCGCAAGAAGAAGTCCGAGGCGGCTCGTAAGCGCAAGTTCCGCGCATGATGATTCGTGATGGAAGCGTGTGAGAGAAGCTGAAACAAAAATCCGCAAAGCGTATGCTCTGCGGATTTTTTTCTTGCGCCATCTGGCGGAATCCTGATGAAAACGACAGAGAAAACATCTGCTCCGAGAAGAAATAAGAAAAAATAATATAAATATACAAGGACTCTTTCCAAACTTACGATAATCTGCTATAATAGGCGCAGGACAATTCAATAAGTGAAATTTAGGCGGAGTCTGTTCAATCAAGGGCTCCGTCTATTTTTCGGTCGGCTGTCCGTCGTTCTTCTGCCTCTCCAGCTTGACGGGGGAGGGCGGACAGAAAGGTGCAGGAGACTGTCCGGCAGGCAGTCAAATTCAAGGAGGTTTTTATGGAACAGGAAACAATAGCTGGTATCATCTTCGTTGCGATGTATGCGGTGATCGTCTCTGAGAAGATCCATCGCACGATCATTGCGATGATCGGCGCAATCCTCATGATCGTCATGGGCATCATGACGCAGGAGACCGCCGTTCACCACATCGATTTCAACACGCTCGGGCTTCTGATCGGCATGATGATCATTGTCGCCATCACGAGCAAGACGGGACTCTTCAATTTTATCGCCGTCTGGGCGGCGAAAAAGGCGAAGGCCGACCCCGTGAATCTCTTGGTCTACTTGTCACTGATCACGGCTGTTTGCTCGGCGTTTCTCGACAACGTGACGACGGTTCTCTTGATGGTGCCGGTCACGTTCAGCATCACGACGAAGCTCCATGTCGATGTTATGCCGTATCTTTTGGCGCAGGTCATCGCCTCGAATATCGGCGGCACGGCGACGCTCATCGGCGATCCGCCGAACATCATGATCGGCAGCGCCGTCAAGGAACTGACGTTTGCAGCGTTCATTGAGAACCTTGCGATCATCTCGATCATCAACCTCATCCTCATCACGGCGATCTTCGTTCTGCTCTATCGCAAGCATTTGACGACGAAGCCCGAACTCAAGGCTCTCGTGATGCAGGAGAACGAGTGGGACGAGCTCAAAGACATCCCGCTTCTCAGGAAGTGTCTGTTCGTGCTCGGACTGGTCATCTTGATGTTCTTCCTCCATTCGCTCACGGGCCTTGAGTCTTCGCTCATCGCGATTGCGGGCGCGTTCCTCCTGCTCCTTCTGGTCGGCAAGGAAGAGTTCGTCGAGCACGCGATGCACGGCGTCGAGTGGCCGACGATCTTCTTCTTCATCGGTCTCTTCATCGCCGTCGGTGGCCTCGTGGAAACGGGCGTCATCCGCGATCTCGCGGTGCATGGCGTCAATCTCACGGGCGGTGACGTGACGAAGACGTCGATGCTCGTTCTCTGGATGAGCGCGATCGTTTCGGCTTTCCTCGACAACATTCCGTTCGTTGCGACGATGATTCCGCTGATTCAGGATATGGGCGCGATGGGCGTCTCGAATCTTGAGCCGGTCTGGTGGAGCCTCGCGCTCGGCGCCTGCCTCGGCGGCAACGGCACGATCATCGGTGCATCTGCGAACGTCATCGTCGCGGGCATGGCGGCGGAGAGGGGCATCCCCATGACGTTCGTCCGCTTCATGATGGTCGGCTTCCCGCTGATGATCCTGACGATCCTCACGTCGACGGTCTACGTCTACCTGCGCTATCTGATGTAATCGGTCTTTTTGCCTCCCTCGCTTGCGGGGGAGGCTTTCTTTTTTCTGTGCGGCACGTGAAAGAAATGACCTTAGTCGAGCAGGATTTATGTCGCGCGGCTAGAAAAGAGGCAGAAGCAATTAAAATCATTGTGCAGCGCCGTTTGACTGTCGATGCATTCGCTGAAGGATCGCTGATAAATGAAGTCGCCTGAATGTGCAAAAATGGGCGATTGAGGGGATCAGCGATTTCCTGAATCGTCGAGGCAAGCGGTGTTTCCTTTGGAGGGATTTTCTGTGAAATTTTCTTCGGGGCGCGGCTTTGGCATGTGCGCCGTATTTGTTTTTACCGGCGCGGTGCTCGGTGGACTCTTGGGTGAGGCTCTGCGCGGCGTGGAGGCGCTTTCTTCGATTGCGCCGCTTCTTTCCGAGACGCATCCGGCGTTCGTCTTGGCGCCCGTGGCGATCGATCTCTTCGTCGTCAGCGTCAGTTTCGGCCTTTCTTTCACGCCGAACATCATGAGTCTCGTCGGCGTCATCGTCGCGCTCGTTCTTTTCCGACGTTATTGAGGAGGAATATTCATGTTCATCCTGGCATCGGCTTCGCCGCGCCGCCGCGATCTTCTCGCGCAGATCGGCGCTTCGTTCCGCGTGGAAGTGAGCGAGGCTGAAGAGGTGCGCGAGGCGAAGATGGCGGAGGAGCTTGTCCGCGTCAATGCGCTCGCCAAGGCACGCGCCGTGGCGGCGCACGCGGCGCTTCCCGTGCTCGGCGCTGATACCGTCGTCGCGCTCGCCGGACGCATCTTCGGCAAGCCTGCAGATGAGAGGGAGGCGCACGAGATGCTCGCCGCGCTCTCGGGGCGTGCGCACGACGTTCTGACGGGCGTCGCCTGGTGCAGGGGCGGCCAAGAGTTCTCGACGGTCGAGAAGACGCGCGTCTTCTTTGCCGCGCTTTCAAAAGAGATGATCGCGCGTTACGTCGCTACGGGCGAGCCTCTGGGGAAGGCGGGAGCCTATGCGGTGCAGGGGCGTGCCGCCGTCTTTGTCGAACGCATCGAAGGTTCGTTCTCGAACGTCGTCGGACTGCCGCTTCATGCGGCGGCTCATCTTGCAGAAAAAGCGGGGGTCGATCTCTATGACGCTTCTCGTGCGTGATCTGCCCGCCGACGAGCGGCCGCGCGAAAGGCTTCTGGCCGAGGGCGCGGCGAGCCTTTCCAACACGGAACTTCTCGCCGTCCTCCTGCGCACGGGCGTCAAGGACGACTCGGTGCTCCGCGTCGCCGAGAAGGTGCTCGCGCTCTACAAGGAGCGCGGACTCGCCGCCATCACGCAGATGAGCGCGAAGGAGCTTTCGTCCATCAAGGGCGTGGGCATGGCGAAGGCGGCGACGATCCTTGCCGCCGTCGAACTTGGACGGCGCCTCGCGCTCAAGGCGGCAGAGGAGCGAACGGTCGTGCACGGCCCTGCCGACGCCGCTTCCTACGTCATGCCGCGCTTTCGCTTCGAGCGCAGGGAGCACTTCGCCGTGCTGCTTTTGAATGCGAAAAACCACATCCTTGCCTTGAAGACGATTTCCGTGGGAACGCTCACATCTTCCGTCGTTCATCCGCGCGAGGTGTTCCAGGCGGCGATCGAGCAGTCGGCGGCGGCCGTCATCCTTGTCCACAATCATCCGTCGGGCGATCCTGCGCCGAGCGGCGAGGATCTCGCCGTGACGCGCCGCATGGTGGAGGCGGGGGAGATCATGGACATCCCCGTGCTCGATCACGTCATCGTAGGTTATGATAAATTTATTTCCCTAAAAGAAGAAGGTATGATACAATAGAACTCGTATCTTCATCAGCCATTATATCTATGATTGACGAGGCTTTTTGACAGATTTTTGCAGACGTGTTTTATGGGATGCGTGTGAAGAGAAGGGAGTTTTATTTCAACATGTGGAGTCTTTTTGGTGGCTTGTCCCGCGATATGGGCATCGACCTTGGAACCGCGAATACATTGGTGCATGTGAAAGGCAGGGGCATCGTTCTGCGCGAGCCGTCTGTCGTAGCGATAAAGAGTGAGAACGGCGAGGTGCTCGCTGTCGGTGAGGACGCGAAGCGCATGATTGGCAGGACGCCGGGCAACATTATCGCCATCCGTCCAATGAAGGACGGCGTCATCGCCGATTTCGACGTGACGCAGGCGATGCTCAAGTACTTCATCCGAAAGTCGATGAATACGAAGTCCTTCGTGCGCCCGCGCGTCGTCGTCGGCGTGCCTTCGGGCGTGACCGAGGTCGAAAAACGTGCTGTCATCGATGCGGCTCAGCAGGCGGGAGCGCGTGAAGCTTACCTCATCGAAGAGCCGATGGCGGCGGCGATCGGCGCAGGGCTTCCCGTCGAGGAAGCGACGGGAAGCATGGTCGTCGACATCGGCGGCGGTACGACGGAGATTGCCGTCATCTCGCTCGGCGGCATCGTCACGAGCCGCTCGATCCGCATCGGCGGCGACGAGATGGATTCGTCCATCGTGCAGTACATCAAGCGCCAGTACAACCTCATGATCGGCGAGCGCACGGCGGAGGAAATCAAGATCACGATCGGCTCCGCCATCGTGACGCCCGACGTTGACCGTGAAATGGACATCCGCGGACGCGACCTCGTCAGCGGTCTGCCGAAGACGCTCTCGATCCGCGCGAGCGAGGTCAGGGATGCTCTGAATGAGCCGATCTACAAGATCGTCGACGCTGTCAAAGGCACGCTTGAAAAGACGCCGCCGGAGCTGGCGGCCGACGTCATGGATCACGGCATCATGATGACGGGCGGCGGCGCGCTCCTGACGAACCTAGATAAACTGCTGAGCCACGAGACGGGCATGCCCGTCCTCATCGCGGAAGACCCCTTGTCCTGTGTCGGCGAAGGCACGGGCAAGTCGCTTGAAAACATCGAGCTTCTAAAGCGCGTCGTGATGATCTCTAAGAAGTTGAGACAATGAGCCGCATACGCAGAGACGACCAGGACTCGAACCGCAAGGTCTGGCTGCTCCTCGTTGCGCTCGTCTGCGTCCTCTGCCTCGTGTTCTTTGCGGGAAAGGGCAGGTTTCAGTCCCCCTTCCTGAGCCGCGCCGCCGAGACGGTGCTGCGTCCCCTCCAGTCCGCGACGGCCTGGGTGGGAGACAAGATCCACAGCCTCGGTACGGAGTTTTGGGAAGTCTATTACGTCTACGACCAGAATCGTATGCTGAAGAACGAGGTGGAAGGGCTGCGCGTGCAGAATCTCGAAGCGAACGAAGCGCTTGCTGAAAATGCACGCCTCAAGGCGCTTCTCGGCTACAAGCAGACGAAGACGCAGTTCGACCTCGTGGCAGCCCGCGTCATCGGGCGCGACTATGCGACGTGGTCGGGCGTCATCGTCATCGACCGCGGTACATCGAGCGGCGTGCATGAGAACATGCCCGTCGTGACGGAGAAGGGACTCGTCGGCGTCGTCGTTGAGGCCGCGCCGTACTCTTCGAAGGTGCGGCTGATCCTCGACCCGCGCGCCGCCGTCGGCACGATCGTGCAGCGGCAGGAGTCGCGCGTCGCGGGCATCGTCGAGGGCGATCCAGCCAATCCCCTGATGCCGCGCATGAAAAACATTCCGAAGTCCGCCGATGTCGTCGAGGACGACGTCGTCGTGACGTCGGGCTACGGCGGCGTCTATCCGAAGGGGCTTCTCGTCGGCACGGTCAAAGCGTTGAAGAACGACGAGGGCGGCCTGTTGAAGTACGCCGTCTTAGAGCCTGCCGTCGACTTCCAGCGTTTGGAGGATGTCGCCGTCATCGTGGCGTCGCGCGAGGCGCCGCCCGCACCGATCACGCCGCCCGCGCAGACGCCGGGCACGGAGACGGATCCGGCGGCAGAGAAGGCGGCAGCAGAAGCGGCGAAGCGTGCGGCATCGCAGCCTGCGCCTGCTCCCGCTCAGCCGGCCGCACCGGCGCAGCCGAAGCAGCCGGCGAAACAGCAGAACGCCCAGCCTGCCGTGCAGCCGCAGGGCGCACAGAAGCGCGAGGCAGGTGCGCGGCCATGATCAGCTACCGCAGGATCTTCTTTTGGCTTGCGTTCGTGATCGCACTCTTCGTCCTGCAGACCTCATTTTTCCCCGTATTTTCCTGGAACGGCGTTTCGGTGAACCTCATGCTGGTTCTTACCGTTTCGTGGAGCCTCCTTTACGGGGCGCGCCGCGGTGCTTTTCTGGGCTTCATGACGGGACTCCTGCAGGATCTCACCACGGGCATGTTCTTCGGCATGGACGTCTTCGCCCTGACGATCATCGGCTATGCCACGGGCGCATTTTCGCGCAACGTGTTCAAGGATCCCGTGTTCCTGCCTGCGATGGCGACGATGTGGGCGACGGCCGCGCACTATTTCTTTGTGCTCGTTCTCATGCTGCTTCTCGGCTACGGCTTCAGTCTGCTCTATGTTGTCAAGACACTTCTTCCGGCGCTTTGCTGGAACGTTCTTTTCGCCTACCCCGTCTATCGCGCGGCGAGCCGCATGCAGTCGTGGCTGGGGCGGCGAAAGTAGCGGCCGGGGCGCAGCGCCTCTCAGGGAAAAGATCAAGGCGCCTTGCGGGGCGTCTTCTTGTCTGAATGGGGAGATATACCTTTGGAAGAAAATGAAAACGAGTATGCAGGGCGCATGCATGTGCTCGGCGGCGTCATCGTCGCCGTCATCGCCGTGCTTCTGCTGCGGCTCGTCTATCTCCAAATCTACGATGGCGACTATTATGCGAGCCTTGCGGACGGCAACCGCATTCGCATCATCCCGAGCGTCGCGCCGCGCGGCAATTTCTTCGACCGCAACGGCACGCCTCTCGTCATGAACCGCCCGAGCTTCACCGTGTCGCTCTTGCCACTGTCGGGTACGATTCCCGAGGACGTCATCGAGCGATTGTCCGTGCTCCTTCATGTGCCGACGGAAGAGATTCACAAGAAGATCGACGCGCATGTCGGCTTCGATCCCATACGCATCAAGCAGGACATCGGCCCTGAGGTCTATACGATCATAGAGGAACAGCGCGACAAGTATCCGGGCGTCATGATAGAGGCGCAGCCGATCCGCGATTACGTCTACAAGACGTGGGGGGCGCACGTCTTCGGTTACGTCAGCGAGATCAGCAACGAGGAACTGGAAAAGCGCAAGGCGGAAGGCTACAAGTCGGGCGACATCGTCGGCAAGTTTGGCTTGGAGCGCGTCTACGACAAGACGGTGCGCGGCACGGACGGCGGCAGGCAGGTCGAAGTTGATGTCGCGGGCAAGCCCGTGAACAATCTCGGTACGAAGGAGCCGATCGCGGGCAACGACCTCGTCCTCACGATCGATGCGACGATCCAGGTCGCCGCCGAACGCGCTATCGATCAGCAGCTTTCTGCCATCGGCGCCAACGCGGCGGCGGCGGTCGTCATGAATCCGCAGACGGGCGAGGTGCTCGCCCTCGTGAGCCGTCCGTCCTTTGATCCGAACCTCTTCGTCAATGGCATATCGACGAAGGATTGGAAGGTTATCAACGAGAATCCGTATCATCCGATGGACAACAAGGCGATCACAGGCGAGTATCCGCCGGGATCGACCTTCAAGATCGTCACGGGCACAGCCGCATTGCAGGAAAACGTCGTCTCGCCGAATGAGATCATCTACGACTCGGGACGTCATTGGATCATCCCAAAGGGCAATGCGGGCGGCGAAGCGCTCGGCCCTATCAATTTCATCCAGGCGCTCGCCCACTCGGACAACGTCTACTTCTATGAGATGGGCAATCGACTTGGCGTCGACCGCCTCGGCGAGTATGCGCGCATGTTCGGCGTCGGCTCGAAGACGGGCATTGACCTGCCCTACGAGGCCGAAGGTCTCGTGCCGAGCCGCGAGTACAAGAAGAAGGTCTACGAGGACGACTGGTATCTGTCGGAGACCTTCGATGCGGCGATCGGGCAGGGATTCGACCTTGTGACGCCGCTGCAGGCGGCCGCCATCATGGGGACGATTGCAGCGAACGGTGACCGCTATCAGCCGCATCTTGTGCAGCGCATCGTAGGACCTGACGGCAATACGGTTGAGACGATAAAGCCCAAGCGCATCGGCAGGCTCGATGTGCGCCCCGAGGTCATCGCGCTCGTGCAGCAGGGACTCAGGGACGTCACGAAGTACGGCACGGCGGCGGCGGCCTTTGGCGCGAAGTATCCCGTCGACATCGCGGGCAAGACGGGGACGGCGGAGAACTCGCACGGGCGCGACCACGGCTGGTTCGTTGCCTATGGGCCGTTCAACAACCCGACGATCGTCGTCGCGGTCATCGTCGAGCAGGGCGGCTTCGGCTCTCTGTCCGCCGTGCCGATCGGCAAGAAGATCCTCGACGCGGCTTTTGGCCTCGATACGCCCGAAGTCAAAGCTGTTCGTCAAGAAGTGGCGGCGCGGCAGAAATCTTGATATAATAGAATCGTATTACAGCAAGGAGAAACGACAGGGCAAATGCACCGAAGCCGTTTCTTGACCCTTTGTGCGGCGCATCGTCGCACACGCACGCAAAAGCGAGGAAATCATGGAGAAAGAAAGCGTATTGTTCAAGGGGCTGAAGACGGGGCTTCTGCTCGTGCTGGTGGGAAAGCCCGAGTTTTCTGTTGTTGAGCGCGAGATTCGTGAAAAGCTGGAATCGAGCGCCCTGTTCTTTCGGCGCGGCACGGTCATCGAGTGGCGCACGGGGACGTTCACGGCGAAGGAAAGCCTCGCTCTGAAGAAGCTCTTCCTGCAGCACGGTTTGTACTTCCGTGAGATGAAGGAAGAAGCTGATGCAAAGAAGCCTGTCGTCAGCGCGGTGAGTGGGGCGGCGGCAGCGGCGCGGGCGGGAGCCGTCCTCGGCAGGAAGAAGGCGGAGTCTTCCGAGATGAAGACAGAGCCGGACGCGGACAAGAAGGACGTGCAGATGCTCGTCGTGAACCGCACGCTTCGCGGCGGGCAAGAGGTGCAGAGCCAAGGCTCGGTGCTCGTTCTCGGCAACGTGAACCCCGGGGCGCAGGTCATCGCAGGCGGCAGCATCGACATTCGCGGCACTTGCCGCGGCATCGTCCATGCGGGCGCCTATGGCGACAGGGACGCCATCATCATCGCGGATCACCTGATGCCCGTGCAGATCCGCATCGCCGATGTCATAGCGCAGTCGCCCGAGCAGTATGAGAAGCCGGAGCTTGCCGAAAGGGCGAGCGTGCAGGATGGACGAATCGTGATTGAACCGATAGAAAGGTAGGAAGCAGCCGATGGCAGAAGTTATCGTTATCACCTCAGGCAAGGGCGGAGTCGGCAAGACGACGACCACGGCGAATATTGGCGTGGGACTCGCGAAGCGCGGCAAGAAGGTCGTGCTCATCGACACCGATACGGGGCTCAGGAATCTCGATTTGCTCCTAGGACTCGAACGCCGCATCGTCTATACGCTCGTCGACGTCATCCAGAAGCGCACGACGTACAAGCGGGCGCTCGTGCGCCACAAGAAGTATGAGACGCTCTTTTTGATGCCGACGTCACAGGTCGCGGACAAGTCGGCGATCGAACCCGAGCAGATGAAGGAGCTCATCGCTGAGATGAAGGAGGAGTTCGACTACATCCTCGTCGACTGCCCGGCGGGCATCGAGCAGGGCTTCCAGACGGCGGTCATCGCAGCGGATTGGGCGATCGTCGTCACGATGCCCGAGATCGCCGCCGTGCGCGATGCCGATAAGATCATCGGCAGACTGCAGAACGACGGCAAGGAGATCAAGCTCGTCGTCAACCGCATTCGCTCGCAGATGGTCAAGGACGGCACGATGCTCGACATGGATGCGATCAACGACATCCTGTCCCTGCCGTGCATCGGACAGATTCCCGACGATGAGAAGGTCATCGATTCGGCGAACCGCGGCGAGCCGGTCATTGACAATGCGAACTCGCTCGCGGGCAAGGCGTATGCCAACGTCGTTTCGCGCATCATGGGCGAGGATGTGCCCTTTCTTGAAGCACCGAACGAGAGCTTCCTGCAGCGGCTCAAGAACATGATCCTCGGAAGGGGGAAGCGTGATGATTGAAGCTTTGCTCAAGATTTTCGGCAAGCAGGGCAAGTCGTCGCGCGAGATCGCCCATGATCGTTTGAAGGTCGTCCTGATCCACGATCGCTTGAGCGTTTCGCCCGAGGTCATGGACAAGATCAAGACCGACATCATCCACGTCATTTCTAACTATGTGGAGATCAATCAGAAGGACATGGAGATCTCGCTCGCCAACGATCAGGATTCCGTCGCGCTCATCGCGAATATTCCCGTGAGCCGAATGAAGCCCAAGGAAAGCAGCAGACGCTAGGAGGCGCAGGGGAAAATGAACAAGCGTTGGCTCAGGCGCATGGACTTCACGTTGATCGGTGCGACGGCGGCGATCATCGTCATGAGCCTCATCGTCATCGGCAGCGCCACGCACATCAATACGGCGGGCGGCGATCACTACTGGTTCGTGCAGAAGCAGGGCGCATTCGTCGTCTTGAACGTGCTCTTCGCCATATTCCTCATGAACTTCGACTACAAGGCACTGCAGAACTATGGCAAGAATCTCTACATCTTCAATGCCGTCATGCTTCTCCTTGTCATGATCATCGGCCAGACGGCGCTCGGCGCACAGCGCTGGATTCAGCTCGGCCCCATCACCCTGCAGCCGTCGGAGTTTTCGAAGATCATCATGATCATCGCGCTTGCTGCGATGCTGGAAGATCGCGTGGGAAAGCTCAATACCGTAAGCGACATCCTGCCCGTCGTCGGCTATGTGGCGTTGCCGTTCTTCCTCGTCCTCAAGCAGCCCGATCTCGGCACGTCGCTCGTTTTCATCGCCATTCTCTTGGGCATGATGTTCGTCGCGGGCGTGAACCTTCGCATACTTGCGGCAGGCTTTGCGGCGGGCATAGCGGCGTCGCCCCTCCTCTGGCTCTTTTTGAAGGATTACCAGAAGATGCGCCTCAAGGTTTTTCTCGATCCGAGCGTCGACCCGCTTGGCTCGGGCTATCACATCATTCAGTCGAAAATCGCCATCGGCTCGGGTCTGATCTTCGGCAAGGGGCTTTTCGGCGGTACGCAGAGCCAGCTGAACTTCCTGCCCGAGAACCACACGGACTTTATCTTCGCCGTCGTCGGCGAGGAACTGGGCTTCGTCGGTGCGGCGGCGCTGCTTCTTTTGTACCTCGTCGTGCTCTGGCGCGGCGTGAAGATCGCGCGTGACGCGAGCGACACTTTCGGCCGGCTGCTCGCCGTCGGCATCACCTCGATGCTCGCCTTTCATGTGCTCGTCAACGTCGGCATGACGACGGGGATCATGCCCGTCACGGGCATACCGCTGCCGCTCATGAGCTACGGCGTCAGTTCGCTGACGACGAATTTGATCGCGATCACGATCTTGCTCAACATCCACATGCGCAAGGCAAAGTTTGTATTCTGAGAAAGGAATTATTCCAGGGAGGATTTATGGTCAAGTTGGAACAGGAGATGCTTCAGGCTGTCGAGAAACCCGCACGCTATACGGGCGGTGAATGGAACGCGCAGCCGAAGGACTCCGCCGCCGTCCTTTGCCGCATCGCGCTCGCGATGGCGGACGTCTATGAGGTCGGCATGTCAAACCTCGGGCTGAAGATTCTCTATGAGATTTTGAACCGCCGCGATGACATCGCGGCGGAACGTGTTTATGCGCCCTGGCTCGATATGGAAGAGGAAATGCGCCGCCGCGGCATTCCGCTCTTTTCGCTCGAAACCTTCCGCGAGGTTTCTTCCTTCGACATCCTCGGCTTCTCGCTGCAATACGAACTCCTTATCACGAACACGCTCAACATGCTTGACCTCGCAGGGCTGCCGCTCCATGCGGCGGAGCGCACGGACGAGCAGCCCTTCGTCATCGGCGGCGGCCCTTGCGTATACAACACGGAGCCAATCGCCGACTTCTTCGACTTCTTCGTGCTCGGCGACGGCGAGGAAATCGTTGTCGAGGTGTGCGACGCCTTGATCGCCTGGAAGAAGGAGGGTCGCCCGGACGGCAGGCGCGGCTTCCTGCGCCGCGCTGCGCGGATTCCGGGCGTCTACGTGCCGTCCTTTTATGCGCCCGAGTACGATGCGCAGGGCATGTTCACAGGGCTTCGCATCCTCGATGAGGCAGCTTCGCCGCAAATCTATCGGCGCGTCGTCAAGGATCTCGATGCCGCGCCCTTTTTGGAAAAGCCCGTCGTGCCGTACCTCGGCATCGTGCACGACCGCCTCATGCTGGAGCTTTTCCGCGGCTGCACGCGCGGCTGCCGCTTCTGTCAGGCGGGCATGGCGTACCGCCCCGTGCGCGAGCGCCGTCCCGAGACGCTCGAATCCCTGGCGCGCACGCTCTTCGACTCGACGGGCTACAACGAGATGTCCTTGACGTCGCTCTCGTCCGCCGACTACTCGTGCCTCTCGCCGCTCGTCGACGGGCTTCTTGCCGGCACTCAGGGCGAGCGCGTGAGCTTTTCCCTGCCGTCTTTGCGCATCGACAGCTTCTCTGTCGACATCGCCGAGCGATTGCAGCAGGTGCGAAAGAGCGGCCTGACGTTTGCACCTGAGGCGGGCACGCAGCGCCTCAGAGACGTCATCAACAAGAACGTGACGGAAGACGACTTGCTGCACTCGGTGCGCACGGCGTTCGAGCAGGGCTGGAAGGCGGTCAAGCTCTACTTCATGATGGGTCTGCCGACCGAGACGGACGAGGATATCGTCGGCATCGCAGAACTCGCGCAAAAAGTCGTCGACTGCTACAAGGAAGTCAAGGGGAAGCGCGGCGTCAAGGTCACGGTGTCCGTCTCGTGCTTCGTGCCCAAGGCGTACACGCCGTTCCAGTGGTTCGCGCAGGTGCCGCAGGAAGAATTCGAGCGAAGACAGCGGCTCTTGAAGGAGAGCATACGCGACCGCGCGATCTCGTTTCACTACCATGACGCACGCGCAAGCGTCCTCGAAGGAGCGCTGTCACGCGGCGATCGCAGGCTCTCAGCCGTCATCGAGACGGCGTGGCGAAACGGCGCGAAGTTCGACGGCTGGACGGATCAGTTCAAGGACGAGGTTTGGAAGGACGCCTTTTGCCGCTGCGGCGTTGCGCCCGAGTTCTACAGCCGGCGCACGCGCGATCTGGAAGAAGCCCTGCCGTGGGCGCACACGAGCCCTGGCGTGTCTGAGGACTTTTTGCGCCGCGAGTGGCAGCGTGCACAGGAGGCGGCGCTCACGCATGACTGCCGGCGCGAAACGTGTACGGGCTGCGGCGTCTGTCCCGAGCTTGGCTGCGACGTCGTCGATTGGAGGGCAGAGGCATGAAGCTGCGCGCACTCTTGACGAAGGGCGAGGAGATCCGCTTCATCTCCCATCTCGATTACGCTGCACTCATCGAGCGGGCGATCCGCCGCGCCAAATTGCCCGTCGCCTATTCGGAGGGGTTCAACCCGCACATGAAGTTCTCGTTCGCTTCGGCGCTCGCCGTGGGTGTGACGAGCGAGGCGGAGGTCATGGATGTGGAACTGTCGCGCCCCGTCGCGCAGCCCGAGGCGTGGGACAGGCTCGCCGCCGCCCTGCCGCCGGGCGTGCGCCTCGGTCGCCTCGTCCCGTACGAGGGCAAGGCGAAGTCGCTGATGGCGGCGGTCGACCGCGCCGAGTACCGCGTGCGCGTGCCCTATGCGGGCGCGGAGGAGGCGGCGCGGCGCGCTGTCGCCGCCTTTTTCGCTGCGCCCGAGGCCATCTATCGGCGCGTCCTGCCGAAGAAGACCCGCGAGGTCGATGCGAAGGCGTACCTGAAGGAAATCCGCGTCGAAAAAGAGGGTGGCTGCCTGCTGCTCTTTCTCGCCATCGCCGTCACGCCTGCGGGAAGTCTGAAGCCTGGCGAGGCGATCGGGCTTCTAGCGCACGACTTCGGTCTCGCCGTCGAGCCGAGGGAGGCCCAGATCTGCCGCACGGCGCTCCTCTCGGGCGGCAAAGACCTTTTCACCCTGATCGAATCGTAAGACCGATACCCATCGATGGAGTTGATGTGATGAAAACCATTCTTGTAAACTGCGCTCCCGAAGAGACGCGCATGGCGATCGTGGCAAACGACGAGCTTCTGGCGGTCGAGGTAGAGCGCGAGTCGCAGTCGCATCTCGTCGGCAACATCTACAAGGGACAGGTGCAGAACGTCCTGCCGGGCATGCAGGCGGCTTTCGTCGACATCGGTTGGGAGAAGAATGCTTTCCTCTACATCGGCGACGGCGTGCCGCACGAGGGCGCACAGAAAACGACGCCCGCCGCACGCATCCACATCGGCCAGCGGCTGCCCGTACAAATCACGAAGGACGCCATCGGCACGAAGGGGCCGCGCGCGACAATGCACCTGTCGATTCCGGGCAGGAACGTCGTACTCATGCCGACGGCCGCCTACATCGGCATCTCGCGGCGCATCGAAGGCGAGGCCGAGCGTGCGCGGCTTCGGGAGATCGCCGCGCGCATCTGCCCGGCGGGCATGGGACTCATCATCCGCACGGCGGCGCACGGGCAGACGGAGGAGAGTTTCCAAGAGGACGTCGACCGCCTCGTGCGCCTCTGGCAAACCCTGCAGGCGAAAAACAAGATGGCGAAGGCGCCGGCGCTCCTCTACCGCGATGCCGACCTTATCGTGCGCCTCGTGCGCGACTCCTTCACAGAAGAGATTGATGCGCTCTACATCGATGACGCCGACGCCTGCCGTCGCGTGAAGGAACTCGTCGAATCCATCTCGCCCGAGCTTGCACAAAGAGTCCATCTCTACGAGGAGCGCGAACCGCTCTTTCGCCGCTACGGCGTGGAGGAAGAAATCGAGCGCCTCGGCGAGCGCGAGGTCGTGCTTCCCTCGGGCGGCTCCATCGTCATCGACAAGACGGAGGCGCTGACCGCCATCGACGTGAACACGGGGCGCTACGTCGGCAAGGCGAACCTCGGCGACACGGTCTACCGCACGAACCTCGAAGCGGCGGCTGAGATCTTGAAGCAGATCCGCCTCAGGGACATCGGCGGCATCATCCTCGTCGACTTCATCGACATGGACACAGACGAGCAGAAGGAAAAGCTCCTCGCCTTCCTGCGCGACCGCGTGCGCTTCGACCGCACGAAGACGAACATCGTCGACATCACGGCGCTCGGCCTCATCGAGATCACGCGCAAGAAGTCGCGGCAGAACTTGGAGAGCATCATCTACAGCCCGTGCCCTTACTGCCACGGCCGGGGCAGGGTCGAATCGCCCGAGACGATCGCCATCCGAATCTGCCGCGACATCCGCCGCTTGGAGAGCAAGGCGCACGCGGGCGCTTATGAGATCGAAGTAGCGAGCCGCATCGCACGCGCCGTGGAAACCGCCGAGCCGCTCGCACACCTCGCCGCCGAACTCGCTCTTCGCCTGACCGTCGTCGCCAAGGACGTCATGGCGCTCGAAAGCTACACGATCTTGCCGAAGGAAGAGTGATTTTCCCACTTGCTTTTCTGCCCCATCTATGCTAAAATTCTTCACGGTGTCTATAACGCACGCGCACTGACGTCTGCCCTGTGCTCCTTTGGGAGTGGTGCAGAGGATGAGGGGCGCGGAGGAAAAAACAGGAGGTGCACCAATTATGGCAGTAGTTTCTATGAAACAACTTTTGGAGGCCGGTGTCCATTTCGGACATCAGACCCGCCGTTGGAATCCGAAGATGGCGAAGTATATCTTCACGGAGAGGAACGGCATCTACATCATTGATTTGCAGAAGACCGTGCGCAAGGTTGACGAGGCGTACACCTTCCTTCGCAGCTTGGCGGAAGAGGGCAAGAGCGTTCTCTTCGTCGGCACGAAGAAGCAGGCGCAGGACGCCGTGAAGGAAGAGGCGACGAAGGCTGAGATGTTCTATGTCAACGAGCGTTGGCTCGGCGGCATGCTGACGAACTATCAGACGATCCAGAAGCGCATCCGCCGCTTGAAGGATCTCGAGCGCATGGAAGAGGACGGCACGTTTGACGTTCTGACGAAGAAGGAAGTCCTGCAGCTGCGTCACGAGATGACGAAGCTGGAGAAGTTCCTCGGCGGCATCAAGGAGATGAACCGTCTGCCGGGAGCGCTCTTCGTCGTCGATCCGCGCAAGGAGCGCATCGCCGTCGCTGAGGCGAAGAAACTCAACATCCCCATCGTCGCAATCGTTGACACGAACTGCGATCCCGATGAGATCGACTATGTGATTCCGGGCAACGACGATGCGATCCGTGCCGTCCGCCTTTTGACGAGCGCGATGGCGAGCGCCATCGTCGAGGGTCGTCAGGGTCAGGCAGGTGCAGGCGAGGAGGCGCAAGATGGCAAAGATTGACGCAAAGATGGTCAAGGAGCTGCGCGAGCGTACGGGCGCAGGCATGATGGACTGCAAGAAGGCGCTGACGGAGACCGACGGCGACATGGACAAGGCGATCGACTACCTGCGCGAGAAGGGCATTGCGAAGGCTGAGAAGAAGGCCGGCCGCATCGCTTCCGAGGGTGTCGTTGCAGCCTATGTTGCGGACGATGCGAAGGTCGCGGCGCTCGTTGAGATCAACTGCGAGACGGACTTTGTCGCCGTTACGGAGAAGTTCCATGTGCTTTGCGACAAGATCGCCAAGCACATCGCAGAGACGAATCCTGCCGACCTGGACGCCTTGAATGCGAGCACGCTTGAAGGCAAGACGGTGGCGGAAATCGTCACGGAAGCTGTCGCGAGCATCGGCGAGAAGATTTCGCTGCGCCGCTTCGAGCGCTATGAGAACGCTTCGGGTCGCATTGCAAGCTACATCCACATGGGCGGCAAGATCGGCGTGCTCGTCGACCTTTCGGGCGGCACGGCGGAGATCGGCAAGGATGTCGCCATGCACATCGCAGCGTCTGCGCCGACGGCAATCGACCGCTCGGGCGTGAAGACGGAAGACCTTGAGCACGAGAAGGAAGTTCTGCGCGCGCAGGCTCTCGAAGAGGGCAAGCCCGAGAAGATCGTGGAGCGCATGGTCGAGGGTCGCATCAACAAGTTCTATCAGGAAGTGTGCCTGCTGGAGCAGCCCTTCGTCAAGGATCCTGACAAGAAAGTTCAGGAGGTTCTCGGCGATGTCAAGGTCGAGCGTTTCGTGCGCTTCGAGCTTGGCGAAGGTCTTGAGAAGAAGTCGGAAGACTTCGCGGCTGAGGTCGCTGCTCAGATCAAGGGCTAAGAGATTTGGAATAAGAAAAGCTGCTGCATGGCGATGGATGAAAAATGTTTCTGTGCGGCAGCTTTTTCCTGCCATTTTCAGGAAGTTGTCGCGAAAATGCACGACACCTTAGGAAGTTCTAACGGCAGGGCGGTTTTCTGAAAAGTGAAGAGGATTATTTCCAGCTTCGTCGAATAGGGAAGGAAAGCAACGAGATGGGAAGATACTTCTGCAAGGAGGACGTTCATTTTGGATATTGCCAGCTACAAGCGTGTCGTTTTGAAACTCAGCGGTGAATCTCTCGCAGGAGATCAGGGCTTCGGTATCGACCTGCCGACCGTCGACGCCATTGCGGCCGAGGTCAAGAAGGTGCGCGAGCACGGCATTGACGTTGCCGTTGTCGTCGGCGGTGGCAATATCTGGCGCGGTCTTGCGGGAAGCGACAAGGGCATGGATCGGGCGCAGGCAGATTACATGGGAATGCTCGCGACCGTCATGAACTCGCTCGCCTTGCAAAGCTCTTTGGAGAATATCGATGTCGATACGCGCGTGCAGAGCGCCATCGAGATGCGTCAGATTGCCGAGCCGTACATTCGCCGTAAGGCTGTGCGCCATCTCGAAAAGGGACGCGTCGTGATCCTGGCGGCAGGCACGGGAAATCCATACTTCTCGACCGACACGACCGCGGCTCTTCGTGCTGCTGAGATCGAAGCGGACGTCATCCTCATGGCGAAGAAGGGGGTTGACGGCGTCTACGATTCTGACCCGCGCAAGAATCCTGCGGCAAAGAAGTTCAGCCGCCTCGCATACATGGAGGTCCTGAATCGTGGTCTCGCTGTCATGGACTCGACGGCGACGAGTCTCTGCATGGACAATAAGATTCCCATCGTCGTATTCAACATTGACAAGCATGAGAATATCCTCAAGGCTGCGGTCGGCGAGGATATTGGCACGATTGTAGGGGGAGAGGAAGCATGATCAAGGATATTTTCAGTGCACAGGAAGAGCGCATGAAGAAGACGCTCGAAGCGCTGCGCCGCGATTTCGGCTCGCTGCGCGCTGGACGCGCAACCCCTGCGCTCCTCGATCGCGTGATGGTCGACTACTATGGTCAGCCCACGCCTGTGAGCCAGGTCGCGGCAATCGCTGTGCCCGAGCCGCGCATGCTCATGATCACGCCTTGGGAGAAGACGATTCTGCACGACATCGAGAAGGCGATCATGAAGTCCGATCTCGGACTCACGCCAAACTCTGACGGCACAGCGGTACGGCTTTCCATTCCGCAACTCACGCAGGAGCGTCGCACGGAACTCGTGAAGTCGCTGAACAAGAAGACGGAGGATGCGAAGGTCGCGATCCGCAACATTCGCCGCGATGCGAACGAGCAGATGAAGAAGCTCGAAAAGGCGAAGGAAATCACCGAGGACGACGCGAAGAAGGGCCAGGACGACATGCAGAAGCTTGTCGACAAGTACATCAAGGCCGTGGAAGATGCGCGCGTCGTCAAGGAAAAGGAAATCATGGAAGTCTGATGGAAGAAGTCGATGTTTTGGGCATTCCCTGGCAGGAGGCGAAAGAGCGCCTTGAGGCGCTCGGATTCCTCTATGAGGTGGAGTGGACACGTCCCACACGAGATTTTTTTCCGATAGATGAGCAGTCTCCCTATGTCGTGCGGCAGAGGCGAGAAGGCGATAAGATAAAGCTCGTGCTTGCAGCGCGGCTGCGAAAGGAGGTGTCCTGTCATGGCTTACAAGATTAGCGAAGAGTGCATTTCGTGCGGTTCGTGCGCCGGTACCTGTCCCGTCGAGGCGATCTCGGAGGGTGAGTCCCAGTACGTGATTGACCCGGAGAAGTGCATTGAGTGCGGTGCGTGTGCGGAAGGCTGTCCCGTCTCCGCGATTTCCGCGCCCTGATGCGCAGAAATGCATGAAAAAACCGCTGCCTGGCAGCGGTTTTTTTGTGCGCTTTCGAGGGAGCGCTTCCTTAACCTTCGCTTTCGGAGAGTTTCTTCTCGAAGCGGTCTTTGTTTGTATTCTTCGGGATACTCGTCGGATAATCGCCGCTGAAGCAGGCATCGCAGCATGGGATGTTGCCGGCGAGTGCGGGCAGCGATTCGATCGGCAGGTAGCCTAGGGTGTCGGCGCCGACGATCTTCGTGATTTCCTCAAGCGTGTGGTGCGCGGCGACGAGGTGATCGGCAGAGTCGATGTCCGTGCCGTAGTAGCAAGGATGGAGGAACGGCGGCGCAGAGATGCGCAGGTGGATTTCCTTCGCGCCCGCCTTGCGGATGAGGTCGGTGATGCGCTTGCTCGTCGTGCCGCGCACGATGGAGTCGTCGATGAGCACGACCCTTTTGCCGTAGACGGTTTCGGCGATGGGATTGAGCTTGATGCGCACCTTGTCGACGCGGTTTTCCTGCCCGGGTGCGATGAAGGTGCGGCCGATGTACTTGTTCTTGATAAGCCCGATGCCGTAGGGGATGCCCGAGGCGCGGCTGTAGCCGAGCGCCGCGTCGAGTCCCGAGTCGGGCACGCCGATGACGACGTCGGCGTCGACGGGATGCTTGGCGGCGAGGATCTCGCCAGCACGCGTCCTTGCCGCGTGGATGGAAACGCCGTCGATGATGGAGTCGGGACGTGCGAAGTAGATGTACTCGAAGACACACGATTTTCTAGGCTTCGTATGACAGTGTTCCAAGCGGCTCGTCATGCCGTCCTTCGTGAAGACGAGGATCTCGCCGGGCAGGAGGTCGCGCTCGAACTCGGCGCCGACGGCGCTCAACGCACAGCTCTCGGAGGCGACGATCCAGGTGCCGTCCGGCATCTTGCCGTAGCAAAGCGGACGGAAGCCCTGCGGGTCGCGCACGGCGACGAGCTTGGCGCTCGACATCAGACACAGTGAATAAGCGCCCTCCAGGCGGTTCATCGTTTGACTGACCGCATCTTCGATGGAGGGAGTCTTGAGCCGTGCCTGCGTGATGAGGTAGGCGATGATCTCTGTGTCGATCGTCGTGTGGAAGATTGCACCCGCGAGTTCGAGCTTATCGCGCAGGATATCGGCGTTGCTGAGGTTGCCGTTGTGTGCGAGCGCCAGCTTGCCCTTCTGGTGGTTGATGGCGAGCGGCTGACAGTTGCGGCGGCTCGTCGCTCCCGTCGTGCCGTAGCGCACATGGCCAACGGCCATCGTGCCCTCGGGGAAGCGCGAGAGGACTTCGTGCGAAAAGACGTCGTTGACGAGTCCGAGATCCTTGTGCGAGGAAAAGACGCCGTCGTCGTTCACGGTGATGCCGCAGCTCTCCTGGCCGCGGTGCTGCAGCGCGTAGAGTCCGTAATACGTCATCGCGGCGACGTTTGCCGGCTCGGGGGAAAATGCGCCGAATACGCCGCATTCTTCATGTATGCTCATTCCTGTGCCTCCTGCTTGGGGGATACTTCTTTTTCCCCTACATCGTACACCATGAGAAAAATCATGTCAATGGAACGACTGTATACAAAATACGCAGAAGGATGTGTACGGCTGGCAGCGGATTAAAATTTCTCGCGAGGCACAATAAATGATCCTAAGGGAAGGATTTCAAAAGGTGCATGTCGAAAAAGAAAAAAGCTAGGCTATGTCTGATGGATTGGCTTTTCCTGCAAACGGGTGGGCATACGTCCGGCAGGCTCCTATTTTAGGAGGAAGACTGCACGAAGCAGCATATCCATGAATTTAGAGCAAGGGAGATCATTGGCATGAAAAACAAGCTGCACCATACTTTGACGAGGGCGGTGCTCTTGGGGCTTCTCGCGAGCACGGCGGCGGCGCCGGCATATGCCGCGTCTTCGCTGTCAAAGCCCGGGCAGGACATCGAAGGGACGCTGCCTGGGGCAGAGGCGGGCGTCGAGAACAACATGAAGAAGAACACGGCGACGAACGAAGTAAAGTTCCTCGTGAAGAACATCCAGCTCGACGTCGAGGACGAGATCAAGTTCAACAATGCCGAGATTCGTGACATTCTCTTAGCGCGCATCGGCAAGGAGACGACGCTTGCGGGGCTCAACGACCTGCAGGATCAGATCACGGCGTACTGCCGCAGCCATGGCTATCCGGCTGCTGCCGCCTACCTTCCCGCGCAGGAGTCCGAGGACGGGAATGTCATCATCAAGGTCATTCCTGGCCGTTACGGTGATGTGAAGCTCGACAACAAGAGCCGGTTCAAGGATGCGGCGGCGCAGGGTTTCCTTGCAGGGCTAAAGAAGGGCGAGATCATCCGCACGAAGGATCTTGAGACGGCGCTTTACACGATCAGCGACTTCAGCGGAGCGCGTGCCGTCGGCACGCTCAGTGCGGGAAAATCGTTCGGAACGAGCGACGTGACTGTGCACATTGAGGATGGCAAACCGTCCTCGACCATCGTCTACGCCGAGAACTATGGCAGCGAGGCTACGGGACGCTACCGCTACGGCGCACAGCATTCGATCTACAACGTCGACGGCATGGGATCGAAGGTCAATGTCGGCGCCTTGATTTCCAACAAGTCGCTGCACAATTACTATGTGAACTACGAAGCGCTTGTAGGGCACGGCGGCACGTCGCTCGGCATCGGCTACAGCCGCATGGACTATGAGGTCGGCGGACCTCTGAAGCGTCTGGGAGCGCATGGCACGGCGGATACGATCAGCGTATACGGCAGCCGTCCCATCTACCATACGACGGACGAAAAGCTCGCTCTTACCTACGGCTACGATTATCGCAGCCTCAAGGATGATATGGACGCTTTCGGCGGCATGGCGGACAGCAAGAAGCATTCGCACGATATCCATGCCGGCGTCGAAGGTTTCTGGCGTGACCGCAAGAGCGGCCTTTCGCTGAACTACAATTTCGTGCTGACAGCAGGCAACGTTACGGCGGATTCGTGGTATGCAAAGAAACTGGCGAAAAGTGCGGGAACAGACGGTGGCTTCACGAAGGCGGAGGCAAAGGTCACAGCCGTTCAGTCGCTTGGCAAGCAGGCGGATGTCATGGTAAAACTGTCAGGTCAGGCGGCATCGAAGAATCTCGATAGTTCCGAACAGATGTATTTGGGCGGTGCTAATGCCGTACGCGCCTATCCGCAGGGTACAGGCACGGGGGATAAAGGGATACTCGGCACGGTTGAGTTCCGTTACTACACCGATGTGCCAGGGCTTGTCGCGAGTACCTACCTCGACGCAGGCCGCAGTTCGTTTGACGGCAGCACGACGACGCTCAAAGGGTGGGGTGTCGGTCTCGCCTACAATGCGCCCGACTGGTTCGCGCGCATCGATTATGCACGTCGCATCGGCTTGGGTCGATCATCCAACGAAACCATATCGGCGGATCGCGGTCGTTTCTGGTTCCTTGCGGGCAAGATCTGGTAATGGCGAAAAATACATAAGGCAGGCTGCCGCACG